>DATGXM010000606.1:0-18726 GCA_035298985.1 Azonexus sp.
GCGGTGAAGCCAATGCGGCGTTTACCGCTGCCCTGCGCAATTACACGAACGGCATCAAGGGGCATATCCGCAGCGAGGAGAAGGACGCCATGCCGCTGGCCCGCGAGGTGCTGACCGAGGCGGACTGGGCGGAGATCGACAAGGCCTTTCTGGACAATGACGATCCGTTGTTCGGCGGCAAGGCGAAGGCCGAATTCCGCGAGTTGTTCCACCGCATTGCCAGCCTGGCGCCGGAGTCGGTGGGTCTCGGGGCGCAGAGTGCCGGGGCTTTGCAACCCGGGGCAGCCCCCAGCGGTGGCGACGTGCTGCTGTCCGTGAAGGGCATGGAGAGTTGCTACGGGCGGATCAAGGCGCTGAAGGGCATTGACCTGGAAGTGCGCAAGGGCGAACTGGTGGCGCTGGTTGGCGCCAACGGGGCGGGGAAGACGACGTTCCTGAGGACGCTCTCAGGCGTGCAACCGATGAGCGCGGGCAGGATTACCTTTGCCGGTGAGGATATTTCCAGGCTGCGCGCTGACCTCAGAATGCGCCGCGGGATTTGCCAGAGTCCGGAGGGACGGCAGGTGTTCGGGCCGCTCTCCATCGAGGACAACCTGCGGCTGGGGGCATATACGCAACCGAAGCACCAGGTCGAGGGTGATCTCGAGAAGATTTACGCGATGTTCCCTATCCTGAAGGAGAAGCGAAATCTACCGGCCGGCACGCTGTCCGGTGGGCAGCAGCAGATGCTGGCGATCGGCCGGGCGTTGATGGGGCGGCCGAAGATGTTGCTGCTCGATGAGCCGTCGATGGGGCTGGCACCGTTGCTGGTCGAAGAGGTCTTTAACGTGGTGAAGACCTTGAAAGCCCAGGGGATGACCATCCTCCTCGTCGAGCAGAACGCCTTTGCCGCCCTGGCCATTGCCGATCGCGGCTATGTGCTGGAGACCGGGAATATCACGCTGACCGGCACCGGCCAGGAACTGATCAGTAATGAGCAGGTGCGGGCTGCTTATCTCGGTATGTAGCCGCCACCACGACCACCTCGCCGCACTCGCTCGGGCGCGGCTGGTCGAGCCAGTGCAGCAGCCTTTCGAATAGCCCGTCCGGATCGACCGGTTTGGCAATGTGGTCGTTCATGCCGGCGTCGAGACAGACCAGCCGGTCCTCCTCGAAGGCGTTGGCGGTCATGGCCAGGATGGGGGTGTCGCGGTTCAGCGAATCCGCCCGGATGGCCTGGGTCGCCTCGACCCCGTTCATTTTCGGCATCTGCATATCCATCAGGATCAGGGCATACGTCTTGCGACATGCCAGTTCCACCGCCTGACAGCCGTTTTCGGCAACATCGACGGTCAGGCCGGCATCCTCCAGCAGCCCGATCGCCACTTCCCGACCGATGGGTTCATCCTCGACCACCAGCACACAGGCCCCCGGATGCAGTTGCCGGATCAGCCGCTCGCAGGCGAGCAGCGATGGCGGCTCGACCGGCCTCTCTGGCAGGTTCGCCACGGCCTTCTGCAGGCGGACGGTAAACCAGAAATTGCTGCCTTGCCCGGGCGTGCTGACCACGCCGATATCCCCGCCCATCAAGCCGACCAGCCGCTTGCTGATGGTCAGGCCCAGCCCGGTGCCGCCGTAGCGCCGGGTCATCGTGTTGTCGGCCTGCTCGAAGGCCGTGAACAAGCGATACTGCGCCTCCGGCTCGATGCCGATGCCGGTATCGACGATGTCGAAGCGGACCACGACCTCGCCCGGCATGTCGTCGAGCACGACGGCATGCAGCGCAACGCTGCCCCGCTCGGTGAATTTGAGCGCATTGCCGACCAGGTTGATCAAGACCTGCTCCAGGCGCAGCGGGTCGCCGACCAGCGGCAGCCGGGCAAGGCTATCCGACACCACCACGTTCAGAGGCAAGCCCTTGTCGAGGGCACGCTGACCGAGCAGGGAGACCAGTTCGTCCAGCACCTGGCCGATGCGGAGCGGACATTCCTCGAGGATCAGCCGCTCCGCCTCGATCTTGGAAATATCGAGGATGTCGTTGATGACCCGCAGCAGGTGATCGGCCGCCCCCCGCGCCTTGTCGAGCTGGGCGCGCCCCGTCTCGTCGCTCATCTGGCGGCGGGCCAGCGTGACCATGCCGAGAATGCCGTTCATCGGCGTACGCAGTTCGTGGCTCATGTTGGCCAGGAAGATGCTCTTGGCGCGGCTGGCCGATTCGGCGGCCAGTTTCGCTTCGGTCAGCTCGCGGGTCCGCCCCTCGACCAGCGATTCGAGATGGTGACGATGGCGCTCCAGTTCGCTCTCGCTCTGCTTGCGCGCGGTAATGTCCTCGACGATGGACCAGATGCAGGGATTGCCCTCCGGGTCGTTGACCAGCATGCCGTTCAAGCGCAGCGGAATCAGACTGCCGTCCTTGCGCCGGTATTCCTTCTCGTAGGGCCCGTAGCGACCGCTGCGGGCCAGCGCCTCGACCTGCTGCGCCTCGGCGGCCTGGTACTTGGTGGGCGTCAGCTGCCAGTAGTCGAGCCGGGTCAGTTCGTCGGCCGGATAGCCGGTAATCTGCCGGAAGGATTCGTTGAAATCGATGTAGCGCCCCTGCATGTCGGTCAGCGCAATGCCCAGCGGCGACAGGTCGAACAGCCCGCGCAGCTTGCGCTCGCTTTCCCGCAAGGTCTGTTCGCTGCGAAAGCGCTCGGCCTGCAGGGCGGCAATCAGCAGCCCGGTCATCATGCTGGTCGCCATGTAGGCCCAGAGCAGGAAGAGGCTGATATGTTCGTCGGGCAGGAAAAAGGTGCCGTGCCCGGTCGCCGTGCTGATCGCGGCAACCACCGAAAAGCCCAAGCCGGACAAGGCCGCACCGGTCATGCCGAAACGCAGGGCAGCCCAGGCGATCAGGGGCAGGGTCAGATAGGCCAGCGGCAGGTTGCGGCCGAGGCTCTCGTACTCGCGGGCGAAAGCGAACCAGGCGACGATGCCGGCGGCCAGCGCCCACAGCATCACCTCCTCCGGCACCCGGGCCAGGGACTGCAGATTCCGCCGGCTCAGGCTCAGCAACAGCGGCGCAGCCAACAAGACGCCGACCGAATCGCCCAGCCACCAGATCAGGGCGCTGTAAGCCAGCGACTCGCCCAGCATCGCCCCCATGCCGTACAGGCTGGCCACGCCCCCCGCTGCCGACACCAGCATGCCCAGTCCGGTTGCCCCGATGAATGTCGCCACGTCGCGCTGGCGATCGAGTGCCGGGCGAAAGCCGAAGCGCCGCAGCAGGGCCACGGTGCACAGCGGCGCCAGCGTATTGCCGACGGCGATGGACAGGGCGAGCGGCCATGACGAGCCGATGGCCAGATTGACCAGGAAGGCACCGGCGGTGATTCCCGGCCATACGGCGCGCCCCCAGACGATCAGGGCGGCGACGGCAATGCCGGTGGGCAGCCACACCAGCGTGATGTGCATTCCGGCATACGGAATCTGCAGGCCCAGCCAGCCGGCCGTCAGATAGGTCAAGGCGAGAACGGCGCAGCGGGCGATCATCATGGCAAATCGGCGTCGAGTGGGAAGGGTTCGCCAACGATGATACACAAGCAATTATTACCTTAGTGATAAATAGCCAACACTTAGGGCTGTTTTGCCCGACTTCGGCCGGTTGTCGGTCGCTTAGGCGGCGGGCTTTTCCGCCAGCCGCGACAGCAGATCGTCGACCAGCGCCAGGGCCGGCTCGAAGTCGTACAGTTCGATCCTGCGGCTCAACTGCCGGCTTTCGGCGGGAAAGCGCAGCCGGATGGCCGCCCGTATTTTTTCGAACTGGCGGCCGGCCTGGCTGTTGCCGGTGGCCAGCAAGGCCTGCACCGCCCGCAGCCCGGCCGCCAGCTCGGCCGCATCGATGTCGGGCACCGGCGGCTCGGGGCGGGTGGCGCCGCCGCGCAGCGGCACGACAACCTGCAGATAGCGCGCCAGGGTGGCATACAGCGCCTCCGGGTCGACCGGCTTGGCGAGAAAATCATCCATGCCGACCTGCAGGCAGCGTTCGCGATCGGCGGGAAAGGCATTGGCGGTCAGCGCCACAATCGGCACATGGCCGCCCTGGGGCAGGGCGCGTATCCAGCGGGTTGCCGCCAGGCCGTCCATGACCGGCATCTGCAAATCCATCAGGACCAGATCGATGCCGCCCTTTTTGACTTCTTCCACCGCCGCCGCGCCGTCGCCGACGGCCACCACGTCGAGACCGACCTTGTTGAGCAGGATGCAGCCGATTTCGCGGTTGGTCGGTTCGTCCTCGGCGAGCAGGACGCGCCCCAGCATGCGCAGGCCGTCACCGGGGCCGGTGGCGGCCGGGCGCGGCTGGACCGCGGCCCGACGCAAACGCGTCGTGATCCAGAAGGTGCTGCCGACGCCCTTGGTACTGTCCACGCCGACGTCGCCGCCCATCAGGCGGGCCAGGTGACGGGCAATGACCAGGCCCAGCCCGGTGCCGCCGTAGCGCCGCGTCGTCGAATTGTCGAGCTGCTCGAACGGCCTGAACAGGCGTTCGATCTGGCCGGCCATGATGCCGATGCCGGTATCGCTGACCGAAAACCGGCATTCGACCATGCCGTCCTGCTCGGACAATACCTGACCGGTCATGGTGATGCTGCCCTGTTCGGTGAACTTCAAGGCATTGCTGGCAAAATTGAGCAGCACCTGGCGCAGGCGCATTTCGTCGCCGAGCAGGGACCAGGGCAGCGCCTCGGCATCGACATTGAGGGTCAGGCCCTTGCCGGCCGCCCGGTCGCGGATCATGCTGGCGACCGAGTGTATGACCTCGCCGGGCGAGAAAGGCATCTCTTCCAGTTGCAACTTGCCGGCTTCGATCTTGGACAGGTCGAGGATGTCGTTGAGTATCTGCAGCAGGTGGTTGGCCGCCCCGGCCACCTTGTGCACCTTGTCGGCCTGGTCGGCCGGCAGATCGCCTTGCAGCAGCACATAGGTCAGGCCGAGGATGGCGTTCATCGGCGTCCGTATCTCGTGGCTCATGTTGGCCAGGAAGGACGACTTGGCCTGGTTGGCGCTTTCCGCCGCCTCCTTGGCTGCGGCGAGTTCGGTCGTCCGTTCGCCGACCAGGCGCTCCAAGCCGTCGCGATAGGCGGCCAGTTCGCGTTCGTTGCGGCGCAGTTCGGTGACGTCGAGCTTGACCGCCACGTAGTGAGTGATCCGGCCGTCGGCCTGGCGTATCGGCACGATACTGGCCTGCTCGAGATAGGTCGAGCCGTCCTTGCGCCGGTTGATCAATTCGCCGCGCCAGGGCCGGCCGGCGCTCAGGGTGGCCCACATTTCGCGATAGCGCTCGGGCGGCGTCTGGCCCGACTGCAGCATGCGCGGATTCTGGCCGATGACTTCGTCCCAGCTATAGCCGGTGATGCTCAGGAAGGCCGCATTGACGTACTCGATCTTGCCGTCGAGGTCGGTGAACACGATGCTTTCCGGGCTCTGGTCGACGGCCTTGGCCAGTTTGCCCAGCTGTTCCTCGCCGAGCTTGCGCTCGGTGATGTCGCGAATGCTGACCGCGATGGCCGGCGCACCGTCCCAGGCCAGCGGTGCGCTGAGCAGTTCGGCCCAGCGCCGGGTGCCGGCGGCATCGACGAACTGGATTTCGGCCTGCTGCGGATCGGCGCCGTCGACCAGGGCGCGCAGGCGCTCGGCCAGCGTCTCGGCGCCCAGCATGGCGCGCGCCTGCTCGTTGCTGAGCACGATCTCCCCGGCCCGGTTGCGCACCGCCACGCCGTCGGGGAAGGCGTCGATCAGGGCGGCCAGCGCATCGTGCGCGCGGCCGATCTGGCGCTGGTAGAGGCGCAGCGCAATGGTGAGCACTGCCGCGACGAGCGCGAACAGCGCGCTGCGCCAGTACAACTGCGCATGCCACGGCGCCAGGATGTCTTCCCGGTTGCGTGCGGCGGTGATCATCAGCGGCGCATCCATGGCCAGTTCGGCCGGCTGCAGGGTGCGCATGGACAGGATGCTGTCCTTGCCCAGCATGCCGGAGACCCCCTGCATCAAGCTTTGCGGCTGGCCGCTGTCGACATGGCGACGGAAGAAGGTGCCCGGCTTGTTCACATCGCTTCCCGGCTTGGCATTGGCGCTCTCCGGGACCAGCACGAGCAGGGTACCGTCGCCATAATTGATGCTCAGCCGGGTATCTTCCGTGGGGTGCATGGCCTCGATCAGCTTGCCCAGATTCACCACGTCGAGGGTGGCCGAGACGATCCCGACAAACGCCCCCTGCCGGTCGTAAATCGGCCGCACCACGTTCAGGGTGTACACCCCTGTCACCGTGGTAAACGGCGGCGATACGTGCAGGCGGTCGGGCAGCGGGCGCTTTTTTAGCGCCGCGAAGTACTCGCGCCGGGCGAAACTCTGCCCCTCCAGTTCAGGCCGGCTGGACGCGATCGCCGTCCCGTCGGCATCGAGAACGGCCAGCGTGCGCACCGTTTGCAGAATATTGAGCAAATCCCGCAGTTCATGCCCCAGCGCGGCGCGCCCCGCCTTGTCGGCCATCCGGGCGGGAGCCGTCGCCCGCACATGCAGGAGGCTCGCGTTGATCGCCGTCAGGTGGCGCTCGACGGCCTCCTTGAGCACCAGGCTGTGATTCTCCAGGCGGCCGATGGCGTCCTGCTCGATCATGTTGCGCGTCTGGTACAGATGGTAGGCGGTCTCTGCGGCGAACAGGAGCAGTGCCACAACCAGCACGCTCCATTCCTTGGCAAAAGATCGCGCGCCCCCCAGACTGTATCTATACGTCATGTTTTCCGGTATTGCCAGATTAGGACATCCAGCGCTAAATGATAGGGCATCCTCGAATTCGGGAAACAAACAATAAATCGACAATCGACTGGACAGCCCATGACCGCAGAGAGAAACTAGCAAAGAAGCCAAAAATGAGGGATAAGCCTTGAGCAGAGCCGAATCGGAGCCGTCACCGGACAAGCCGGCGGGCCACAAATTCGCATTCGCGAATGGCCAGCGCCCGCTCATCCTGGTCGTCGACGATCTTCCCGACAATCTGGCGACCCTGGCCGAAATGGTGCATCAGGAAGGCGCCGATGTCCGCGTCGCCAATTCCGGTGCCGTCGCGCTGCGCTATGCCCGCCTCGAACCCCGGCCGGACCTGATCCTGCTCGACATCATGATGCCGGAAATGGACGGCCACGCCGTTCTCCGGGCGCTGAAACAAGACGAGATGACCCGCCACATCCCGGTCATTTTCGTCACTGCCCTGGGCGACCAGATCGACGAACAGCGCGGCCTGGACGAAGGAGCGGCGGATTACATCACCAAGCCGGTCAGGAATGCCGTCCTCATCGCCCGCGTCCGCGCCCAGCTCGAACTGAAGCAGGCGCGCGACCTGCAGACCACCCAGAAGCAATGGCTGGAAGAGGAGGTTCAGCGGCGGGTCAGCGAAAACGCCCAGCTCGAGAGCCGCCTGCAGCTGGCGCTGGAGGGGTCGGGATTCGGCATCTGGGAACTCGACCATGGCTCCGGACGTCTGGAATGGAATGCCGCGCTGGATACCCTGTTCGGCCTCGACGACGGCCCCCAGGCGCTGACCGAGTTCCTGGCGCGGGTACATCCGGAAGACCTGGCGCGGGCCGAGCAGAGTTTCCGCCGCCTGCACACCGAGCGCGGTGTCGTGCTGGCCGAATACCGCGTGCGCCATCAGGACGGCCGGTGGATCTGGGTCGAGTGCCGCGCCAAGGTCGTCCGCCGCGCCGCCTCTGACGCGGTCGAACAGTCTCTCGGCACGCTGACCGACATCACCCAGCGCAAGGCGGCTGAAGCCGACCGCCTGCTCACCGGCATGGTCTTCCAGCGCATCCGCGACGGGATCTGCATCACCGATGGGCAAAGCAACATCCTGCTGGTCAATGAAGCCTTCACCCAGGTCACCGGCTACCAGAGCAGCGAAGTGATCGGGCGCACCCCGGCCCTGCTCAAATCCGGCGTGCATTCGGCGGCCTTCTATCAGGACATCTGGGACAAGATCAACCGGTACGGCAACTGGCAGGGCGAAATCACCAACCGGCGCAAGGATGGCTCGTTGTACACCGAGTGGCTGAACGTCTCGGCGCTGAAGAATCCCGACGGCGCAGTGACCCATTTCGTCGCCATTTTCAGCGACCTGTCGGAACGCCGGGAAGCCGCCGAGCGCATTCAGTACCTGTCCAGCTACGACAGCCTGACCGGCCTGCCCAACCGCAGCCTGTTTGCCGATCGCCTCGAACAGTCGCTGCTGAACGCCCGGCGTTTCGAACGCGGCACGGCCGTCATCCTGCTTGACCTCGACCGTTTCCGGGTGATCAACGACACCCTCGGCCCGCCGACCGGCGACGAGGTGCTGATCGAGGTCGCCCGCCGCCTGTCGCTGCAGGTGCGCGAAGGCGATACGGTCGGACGCCGGGGCGGCAACGAATTCGGCTTCGTGATGGGCAGCCTGGGCCACGAGCGCGACGCCATCTCGCTCGCCCAGCGCATGCTCGAAGCCATCTCGGTACCGGTCGTGGTCAACGGAAAATCGGTGACCATCACCGCCAGTATCGGCATCAGCGTCGCGCCCAAGAATGGCGAGGGCAGCGCCGACCTGCTGAAATGCGCCGACATCGCCCTGCTCCGCGCCAAGGAAGGCGGCCGCAACACCTTCCGCTTCTATTCGCCGGAAATGGACGCCGACGCCGCCCGCCGCCTGGGCCTCGAAGTCGCCCTGCGCGGCGCCCTCGACCGCCAGGAAATGAGCGTCCACTACCAGCCGCAGATCAGCCTGGACAGCGGCCAGATGCTCGGCATGGAAGCCCTGCTGCGCTGGCACAATCCGGATTTCGGCCAGGTCTCGCCGCTCGAGTTCATCGCCATCGCCGAGGAAAACGGCCTGATCATCCCGATCGGCGAATGGGTGTTGCGCACCGCCTGCCTGCAGACCAAGGCCTGGCGCGACCTCGGGCTGGTGCCGCTGCGCGTCGCGGTCAACCTGTCGGCCCGCCAGTTCCGCCAGCCGAACCTGATTGCCATGGTCGGCAGTGTGCTGGCCGAAACCGGCTTGCCGGCGTCGGCGCTGGAACTCGAAATCACCGAAAACGCCTTCATCGACGACGTCGAGCAGGCGGTCAGCATTTGCCGCGAACTGAAGCAGCTGGGGGTCAAGCTGTCGCTGGACGATTTCGGTACCGGCTATTCGTCGCTCGCCTACGTGTCGCGCTTTCCCTTCGACAAGATCAAGATCGACCAGAGCTTCGTCCGCGACATCATCGAAAACCCGGTCAATGCCGCCATCGCCACCGCGGCCATCGTCATGGCGCGCAGCCTGAATCTGTCCGTCCTCGCCGAAGGGGTGGAAACCGAGGCCCAGGCCAAGTTCCTGCGCGGCCGGCACTGCGACGCGATGCAGGGCTACCTGTTCAGCCGCCCGCTGCCAGCCGACCAGTTCGCCCCCTTGCTGCTCGACACCAAGAACCTGCCGATTTTCGATGAAACGCGCGAATACGCCCAGACCCTGATGCTGGTCGACGACGAGCCGAACATCCTGACGTCCCTCAGCCGCCTGCTGCGCCGCGAGGGCTACCACATCATGACCGCCGAATCGCCAGCCGAAGCCTTCGAGAAACTGGCGGTCACCCCGGCGCAGGTCGTCATTTCCGACCAGCGCATGCCAACCATGTCGGGAACCGAGTTCCTGTCCCGGGTACGCCAGCTCTACCCCGACACGGTACGCATGGTGCTGACCGGCTACACTGACCTCGACTCGGTAACCGGGGCCATCAACCGCGGGGCGGTATACAAGTTCCTGACCAAGCCGTGGGACGACGACCAGCTGCGCGAGCAGATCCGCGAAGCCTTCCGGATGGTCAAGAACATCCAGGGGCACGACAGCCCACCGCCGCCCTGAGCCTCATGGTCAGCCCGTTCCAGGCCTTCCTGCGCTTGTTCCTGCCCATTTCGCTGACCATACTGGGCAGCGCCTGGCTCTATATCGGCGAGCAGCGCGAAGCGCGCCTGAGCGACCTCAAGGCCAACGAAACGCTCAGTGTCGGGATGGGTGCCGCCGCGCTCGACCTGCGCATGCAGATCGTGCGCAGCGAACTGGACTACCTGGCCCGCAACAACGCCATCGCGGAGGCGCCGGCGGCGAACGGCGAACCGGACCTGGCGCGCATGGAACGCAGCCTGCGGGATTTCCTGTACGCCCGCCCGGTTTACGACCGGATGTCGTGGATCGATGCCAACGGCCGCGAGCGCCTGCGCGTCACGCTGAAAAACGGCCAGCCGGTCAGCGAAGCGGGGATCAAACCGCAGAACCGGGCCAATGAGCCCTATTTCATCGAAACCATGCGCCTGCAACCGGGGCAGCAGTACCTGTCGTCGGCCGAGCTGAGCGCCGAAAACGGCACGATCGAGATGCCGTACAAGCCCATCATCCGCGTTGCCACGCCGCTGGCCGACGGCCAGGGCAGAAAGCGCGGCATCCTGATGCTGACCTATCTGGCCGAGGAAATGCTGGCCTTCACGGAGACGGTGACGTCCAAGGTCCGCGACCGGCTGATGGTGGTGCGCAGCGATGGCTACTTCATGCACGCCCCCCAGCGGAGCGACGAATGGGGCTTCATGTTCCATGATCCCCAGCGCAGCCTGCCGGCGCGCTTTCCACAGGCCTGGGCCAACATGCACGACGACCATGGCCAGTTCGTCGATGCCGACGGCCTATGGACCTATCAGACGGTCTATCCGCTGCTCGCCAACCATCGCAGTATCGACGACATCTACAGCACGCCGCGGTTGCCGCAGAACAGCACCGAATCGACTCGCCGCTGGCGGGTCGTGACCCGGCTGCCGGCGGAGCGGCTGGCCATGCTGACGCGGGAAGGCGAATGGACGACCTACGCCTACCTCGCCCTGCTGCAGCTGCTGCTCGCCGCCGGCACCGCGGCGGTGGTCCGCTCCAACGCCCGGCAAAAGGTCACCGAACAGCGTTTCCGGGTGTTTTTCGACAATGCGATGGTCGGCATGGGCATCGTCACCGCCGAAGGGCGCTGGCTGGTCGTCAACCCGGCCCTCTGCGGCATCCTGGGCTGCTCGGCCGGCGACCTGCTGGACAAGGCCCTCGACGACGCCAGCGCCCCCCATGGCGCTGCGGTCGTCGCCGGCCTGTTCGACCAGGCCCTGCACGGCGAGGACGGCGAGTACGAAACCGAAAAGCGGCACCTGCGCAGCGACGGCCGGAGCATCGACGTCTTCATCGCCACCCGCCTCGTCCACAAGGCGGATGGCAGCCCCGACTACCTGCTGCTGGTGATGGAGGACATCACGCAACGCGTGGACGCCGAGCAGCAGCGCCAGAAGTCGCTGGAAACCCTGGGCCGCTTCATCGACCACCTGCCCGGAATGGCTTACATCAAGGATAGCGACACCCGGCTGCTGATCGCCAACCATCGCTTTCAGCAAATGCTCGGCCGGAATCCGAAGGAACTGGTCGGGCGCCTGACCGAAGAGATATTTCCCGGCGACCAGGGCCGGCGCTTTGCCGCCGCCGACCGCCGCATCATGGCCAGCGGCCAGGCCGAGGTATCCGAGGAAATGGTCGGCGACAAGGTATACGAAACCATCCGCTTCCCCATCCCGCATGGCGATGGCCCGCCGGAACTGGGCGGCATCACGATGGACATCACCCGCCGCAAGCAGGGCGAACAGATGCTTGCCTTGCAGAACAGCCGGGCCACGGCCCTGCTCGCCCTGCCCGGACGCAGCCTGGAAATGGACGAACACGCTTTCCTGACCTACGTGCTGGAGGTGGCGGGCGACCTCACTGGCAGCCCGCTCGGCTTCCTGTATTTCGTCGATGAGGACAGCAACGGCATCGCCCTCGCCGCCAATGCGCCACGCCTGCTCGATGCCGACCAGCCGAGCGCCGTGGACCGCCACGACATGCTGAGCGAGGCGGGCGACTGGGCCGACGCCGCCCGCCTGCGCCGGCCGGTGATCGCCAATGACGGCACCCCGCTCGACCGCCACACCGGCCAACCGGCGACCAGCCGCCTGGTCAGCGTACCGGTCATCGAAAACGACAAGGTTAGGATGCTGATCGCCCTGGCCGACAAGGTGCAGCCCTATACCGAATTCGACATCGAGACCCTGCAGCTGCTGGGCAACGAGGCGTGGCGCATCGTGCACCAGCAACGCGCCGACAAGGCCCTGAAAATCGCCAACCAGGTGGTCAATGCCAGTCCGGTGGTCTGCTTCCGCTGGGCGGCGGCGGAAGGCTGGCCGGTCATCTTCGTGTCGGAAAACGTCGTGCAGTGGGGCTACACCCCGGAGCAGCTGCTGGCCGGCCAGCCCGACTTCACCGCCCTGTTGCATCCGGACGATGTGACACGCATCGTCAACGAGGCGGCCAGCATGACGGCCGCCGGCGCCACCGGCTACGAACAGGAATACCGGGTATTGACCCGCGACGGCCGGACCATCTGGATCGTCGACCGCACCATCGTCCGCCGCGACGCGGACGGCCGGGTGCTTTTCTACGACGGCGTACTGACCGACATCAGCGAACGCAAGGAGCAGCAGCTGGCAGTGGCGGCCAATCTCAGCGAACAGCGCACGCTGAACAAGAAACTGGAAGAAGCGCATAACCAGCTGCTGCAATCGGAAAAGATGGCATCCATCGGCCAGCTGGCGGCCGGGGTGGCGCACGAACTGAACAATCCGATCGGCTTCGTGCATTCCAATCTCGGCACCCTGGACGGCTACATCCGTGACCTGATGGACATCATCGCCGGCTACGACCAGCTGGCGCAAGCCAGCGACAGCCAGGCCTTCGGCGCGATCAAGGTGCTCAAGGAGGAGCGGGATTTCGACTATATCGCCGGCGACATCGGCCAGCTGCTCAGCGAGTCCAAGGATGGCCTGGCGCGGGTGCGCAAGATCGTCCAGGACCTGAAGAATTTCTCGCATGTCAGCGAACAGGAATGGCAGTGGGCCGACCTGCACCAGGGTCTCGATTCGACCCTGAACATCGTATGGAACGATCTGAAGTACAAATGCCAGGTGGTCAAGGAATACGGTGAGCTGCCCCAGGTCTATTGCATGATCTCGCAGCTCAACCAGGTGTTCATGAACCTGCTGGTCAATGCCGGCCACGCCATCGAAACGCAAGGCACCATCACGATCCATACCTCGCGCGTCGGGAGCGACCAGGTCTGCATCGAGATCCGCGACACCGGCAAGGGGATCGCCCCCGAACACATGAAACGCATCTTCGAGCCCTTCTTCACCACCAAGCCGGTCGGCAAGGGGACGGGCTTGGGCCTGTCGCTGTCTTACGGTATCGTTGAGAAACACCATGGGCGCATTGAAGTGGAGAGCGTGGTCGGCCAGGGCAGCACCTTCCGGATCACCCTGCCCGTCAACCAGGCTGCCGATCAATCCGCACCCACCACGGAGACTTCTGCATGAGTGAAGCCATCACTCCCCCCGCCACCCTGCTCTTCGTCGATGACGAGCCGGGGATACTGTCCGCCCTGCGCCGCCTGTTCCGGCAATTCGGCTACCGCATCCTGATCGCCGAAAGCGGCGCCCAGGGGCTGCTGGAAATGGAAAAGACGCCGGTCGACCTGGTCATTTCCGACATGCGCATGCCGGAAATGGACGGCGCCGCCTTCCTGCGCCAGGTCCGCCAACGCTGGCCGGACGCGGTGCGCATCCTGCTCACCGGCTATGCCGACGTGACCTCGACCATCGCCGCCATCAACGAAGGCGAAATCTATCGCTACATCGCCAAGCCGTGGGACGACAACGAAATCGTCAATGTGGTGCGCGAGGCGCTCGAACGCCAGAAGCTGGAATCGGAAAACCGCCGCCTGAGCGCGCTGATCCAGGCGCAGAACGACGAGCTGAAGAACCTCAACGCCAGCCTCGAGCAGAAAGTCGCCGAGCGCACGTCCGAACTGCAGCAGGCGCTGAGCTTTGTCGAACAGACCCATGCCGAACTGAAGAAATCCTTCCTGACCAGCGTCCAGGTCTTTGCCGGCATGGTCGAGTTGCGCAGCGGCTCGGGGGGCAGCCGCCTGGCCGGCCACGGCCGGCGGGTCGCCGACCTGGCGCGCACGGTGGCGCAGCGCCTGGGCATGCCGGAGACCGAAATCCAGAACATCACGCTGGCCGGCCTGCTGCACGACATCGGCAAGCTCGGCCTGCCCGACGAGCTGCTCGGCAAACCCTACAACACGCTGACCCAGGACCAGCGGGCGCAGGTCATGAAACACCCGGTGATCGGCCAGAACATCCTGATCGCCATCGACAAGTTCAAGGAAGCGGCGGTGGTGGTCCGCCACCACCACGAATGCTTCGACGGCAGCGGCTATCCGGACCGCCTGGCCGGCATCGCCATCCCGCAGGGCAGCCGCATCCTGGGCGTGGTCAACGATTACGACGCGCTGCAGATGGGTACGCTGGTCCAGCGTCCGCTGCGCCCCGAGGAAGCCCAGGCCTACCTGATCGACAATCGCGGCAAGCGCTACGATCCGAAGGTGGTGGACACCTTCATCAAGGTGCTGGCCGAGACGCCGAAGGGCGGGCCGGTCGAAGTGCCGTTGCGCACCATGCACCTGAAGCCGGGCATGGTCCTCAGCCGTGACCTGGCGCACCGCGACGGCTACCTGCTGCTCGCCAAGGGCAGCGCGCTGACGGCCGATGTCATCGGCCAGCTGGTCAAGCTGGAACAGAGCGAAAAGCAGACGCTGACGCTCTATATCCGCCAGGAGGGAAAATGAGCCGCATCATGATCGTCGATGACGAGGTGGAAATCCTCAAATCCCTGCGCCGCCTGCTGCGCGTGGCGCCCTGTACCTACGGCAACAAGACCTTCAATCTGGAAGTCGAGGCCTTCCATGTGCCGGCCGAAGCACTGGAACGCGCCCGCCACGAGCAGTTCGACCTGTTCGTCAGCGACTTCCGGATGCCCGGCATGGACGGCATCGAGTTCCTGAAGGGCACCAAGGAGCTGCAGCCCGACGCCGCCCGCCTGATCCTGTCCGGCTACGCCGACCTCAACGCCCTGGTCCGCGCGGTCAATGAAGTCGGCATCGAGCGTTTCATCGGCAAGCCGTGGAACGACTACGACCTGCTGTCGGCCATCGGCCAGGCGCTGGCCCATCGCGAGCTGCTGCTGGAAAACCGCCAGCTGGCCAACCTCGTGCGCCTGGAAATGGGCGACACGACGCCGGAACAGCTCGAAGTCGAGCGCCTGGAAGGCATGGAGCCGGGCATTACCGAGGTCAATTGGGGCCCCGACGGTTCGGTCCTGCTCGACCCCGAGTTCCGGGTCAAAGATTAGCAGCCGCCCCCCGGACAACGAGGCCCCGGCCATGCCCGAGCGCGACAACAACAGCCTGAGCTTCAAGCTGGTCTATTACGGACCGGCGCAGAGCGGCAAGACGACCAATCTGCTGCGCCTGCACGATCTGCTGTCGCCCGAGCTGAAGGGCGAGCTGATGACCATGGAAACCAAGGACGATCGCACCCTGTTCTTCGACCTGCTGCCACTGGGTTTCCGCGCGCCGTCCGGGCTGCTGCTCAAGTTCCGCCTGTTCACCGTGCCCGGCCAGGTGGCGCACGACGGCACGCGCAAGGCGGTCCTGTCGCGGGCCGACGGCATCGTCTTCGTCGCCGACTCCGACCGGGCGCAGGAAACCAACAATGGCGAGTCCTTCCAGAGCATGGTCGACAACTGCCACCGGGTGGGCCTCGATTTCGAACGGCTGCCGCTGGTCGTCCAGTTCAACAAGTGCGACCTGCCGACCGCCGTGCCCGAGCCGGAAATCCGCGAACGCTGGTCGACGGCGCCCTGGCCGCTGGTCTTCGCCATCGCCCTCAATGGCAGCGGCATCGAAGCCACCTTCGAAGCCCTGCTGCGCGCCCTCTATCGCCGCCATGCCGACAGCCTCGAACTGGCGACCGTGCACGGCCTGAGCGAGACTGCCTTCATCGCCGGCGTGCTGGGGCGCGCATGAAAGACGTCGGCTTCGATCACGAATGGCGGCTCGGCGAACTGCTCGACCCGCCGTCGCTGGCGCGCGTCGGACCGGCGCTCGGCGAACTGTTCGGCGGCGACGCGGCCCTCCTCGATTACGACGACACCCTGCTCTGGGGCGTGCTGACGCCCGGCGCCCAGCGCCAGCCGGTGATCCTCGAACTGGAAGCGATCGGCTTCGTCGCCAGTTCAACCGCCGCCCCGCCCACCCTGGCCGCCGGCGCCCGGCTGCTCACCGCCCTGCTGCGCGCCGAACTGCGCTTCAAGATGGCGTCCACCCTGCATCTGGAAGCGGTCGCCGCCGATTTCGAATCGCTGAAGCGCGAGCACGCCCGCCTGCTCGAATCGGAAAACCGCTACCGCCAGCTGTCCGAGGAACTGGAAGCGCGGGTCAAGGCCCAGGTCGCCGAGCTGGAAGAGCGCCAGCAGATGCTCTACGAAGCCGAGAAACTGGCCTCGGTCGGCCAGCTGGCCGCCGGCATGGCGCACGAGATCAACAATCCGCTCGGTTTCGTGCGCAGCAACCTGAGCACCTTCAAGTCCTATCTCGCCAAGTTCGCCCAGCTCAAGGCCCGGCTGGCCGAGGGCGAAGCGGCCTGGCAGGCGCTCGACCTCGACTTCCTGGTCGAGGATGGCGAAGACCTGCTCAGGGAAAGCGCCAAGGGCATCGACCGCATCGCGCGCATCGTCAGCGACCTGAAGAGTTTCTCCAACATCGACCGGCCGACCGACGAGTACGCCGACCTCAACAACTGCCTGCGCCATGCGGCCAGCGTCATGGAAACCCAGCTGCCGCCGGGCATCAACCTGAGCCTCGACCTGCTGCCGCTGCCCGGCCTGATCTGCCTGCCCGGGCACCTCAACCAGCTGTTTTTCAACCTGATCCGCAACGGCGTGCAGGCCATCCAGGACGCCGGCCGTCCGGGCACGGTACGCATCAGCAGCCTGGCCGACGACAGCGGCATCACCATCACCATCCACGACGACGGCAAGGGGATGACCGCCGAGCAGTGTGCCCGAGCTTTCCAGCCCTTCTACACGACGCGGACGGTGGGCATGGGCGCCGGTCTGGGCCTGACCACCGCGCGCAACATCGTCCTCGCCCATAGCGGCCGCATCGACCTCGCCAGTACGCCGGATGTCGGCACCACCGTGACCCTTTTCTTCCCGACGCCCGCATGACCGACTACACCAGCCTGTTTACCGGCAAGACCGCGGCGCCGCAGGCGCCGGCCAGCCATCTGACGCCACCGAAATACCGCCTGCTGCTGGTCGATGACGAGTCGGGCATCGTCAAGGCCCTGACCCGCGTCTTCCGCCAGGAGAACTACGAGGTGGTCACCGCCGGCAGCGGCAAGGAAGGCCTGGAACGACTGGCCGAAGGCCCGGTGCATCTGGTGATCAGCGACTTCATGATGCCCGGCATGACCGGCGCCCAGTTCCTGCGCGAGGTCAAGCAGCGCTCGCCGGACACCATCCGCATCATGCTGACCGGCCATGCCAACACCGACGCGGTGATGGGCGCCATCAACGACGGGGCGGTATACAAGTTCATCCTCAAGCCGTGGAACGACGACGACCTGCGGGTGACGGTGGCGCTCGCCCTCGAACAGTTCGACCTGATCGCCCGCAACCGGGTGCTGAAGTCGGAAAACGACAAGAAGGCCAAGGAAATCTCGGCCCTGTCGCGGCTGGCGGCGACGCACCACAGCCGGCTGGGCATCATGCTGCACAAGAAGAACCTGCTCACCTCGGCGCAGCTGCAGGAGCTGACCATGCTGCAGGAACGGCGCAAGGAGCCGCTGATCGCCCTGCTGCTGGAAAAGGACTGGGTCGATGAGCGCCATATCCGCAAGCTGCTGACCAAGGAAATGCAGATCGCCGAAGTGCAGCTGGCCGAAATCCGCGTCGATCCGGTACTCAGCGACCTGATTCCGCACAGCTTCTGCCAGCGCCAGCTGGTCGTCCCGCTCAAGCTGGAAGGCAAGCGCCTGATGCTGGCCATGGCCGATCCGCTCGACGAAGGGCTGATCGAGGAAATCCGCTTCACGGCCGGCCTCGACATCAATACCGTCACTGCCGACATCGCCGCCATCCGCGCCAAGATTCAGGAAATCTACAAGGCCGAGGAAGTCGATTTCAAGGACCTGGAAACCCTGGTCGGCTCGCCCGACCCCTACGAAGGCATCGAAATCGTCATCGAGGACGACGATGCCGCCAAGCTCGAAGACCTGCTGCGCGACACCGAGTCGCCGCCGGCCATCCGCATCGCCAACGCCATCATCCTCGAGGCCATCCGGCTGGGCGCCTCCGACATCCACATCCAGCCGCGCACCAAGAGCGTGATCGTGCGCTACCGCATCGACGGCGTGCTGGTCGACAAGATCCACATCCCGCACCAGATGCACCAGTCGCTGGTATCGCGCCTGAAGATCATGTCGGAACTCGACATTTCCGAGCGCCGCCGGCCGCAGGACGGACGGATCACCGTCAAGACGCCGATGCGCATGGTCGACCTGCGCATTTCGACCCTGCCCACCATCAATGGCGAAAAGGTCGTGATGCGCATCCTCGACCGCAATTCGGCGGTGCACGGCCTCGACCGGCTCGGCTTTTCCGCCGTCGACCTGCCGCGCGTCATCGACATGGTGGCCCGGCCGCAAGGCATCATCCTGGCCACCGGCCCGACCGGCAGCGGCAAGACG
>DATGXM010000607.1:0-7464 GCA_035298985.1 Azonexus sp.
GCTGGTGACAACCCCGGATGCGGTCCGGGCGCAGGGCGTCGCGGCGATCACCGTGCCCGACCTGCGCTGGGCGCGCTGCGACCTCAAGGTCGTCTCGCTGCTCGCCAACGTGCTGGCTCGCCAGCAGGCTGTCGATCAAGGCTGCGCCGAGGCGCTGCTGATCCGCGACGGTCTGATGAAGGAAGGCGCCGTCTCCAACATTTTCATCGTCAAGGACGGCGTGCTGATCGCCCCGCCCAAGACGCACCTGATGCTGCCCGGCATCACCTACGACGTGATCCTCGAACTGGCCAAGGCACACCAACAGCCGCTCGCCGTCCGCGAAATTACGGAAACTGAACTTCGCGCTGCCGACGAGGTCTGGATGACGTCCTCGACCAAGGAGATCCTGGCCATCACGACGCTGGACGGCCAGGCCGTTGGTAACGGGCCCAATGCGGGCCAGCCCGGCCCGTACGGCGAACGGATGTGGCAGTGGTATCAGGACTTCAAGAACACGGTAATGCGCAAAGGCTGACATGGCTTCGTACAAGGACACCCTCCTCGAATTTCCCTGCGACTTTCCCCTGAAGATCATGGGCAAGGCGCACGACGAACTCGCCCAGGCGGTGCTCACCATCGTCACCAGGCACGCCCCCGATTTCGACGGCGCGACGATGGAAATGCGCGCCAGCTCCGGCGGCAACTACCTGAGCCTGACCTGCACCGTGGTCGCCACCTCCAAGCCGCAACTCGATGCGCTGTACATGGAATTAACGTCGCACCCCTTGGTCAAGGTCGTGTTGTAACGTGCTCCCCGTCGTCAAACGTCTGGGCCGGGTCGAGTACGAACCCACCTTCCAGGCCATGCAGGACTTCACGGCGAGCCGCACGGCCGACACGGCCGACGAGCTGTGGATCGTCGAACACCCGCCGGTCTACACCCTGGGCCAGGCCGGCAAGCCGGAGCACATCCTGCGCGATGTCGGCATCCCGCTGGTCAAGATCGACCGCGGCGGCCAGGTCACCTACCACGGCCCCGGCCAGGTGGTGATCTACCTGCTGCTCGACCTGCCGCGCCTGAAGATCAAGGTGCGCGAACTGGTCACCGCCATCGAGCAGGCCGTCATCGACCTGCTCGCTGATTACGGCGTCACTGCCGAACGTCGCGACGGCGCGCCCGGCGTCTACGTCGGCGAAGCAAAAATCGCGGCACTCGGGCTACGCATCCGCAACGGCTGCTCGTATCATGGCGTTTCGCTCAATGTGGACATGGATCTCTCCCCGTTCGATGCGATCAACCCCTGCGGATACGCCGGGCTGAAAGTTATACAAACCAAGAACCTGAACATCCCGCTTTCCGCGACAGAGGCCGGCGAGCACCTCACGCAGCACTTGCTGCAGCAATTGGACAGACAACATGGCTGATACCAAACCGGACGGCGCAACCAAGCAAAAAGGCGTCAAACAAAAAGGCGAACTGAAAACGGCTCGCATCCCGATCAAGATCGTTCCCGTTGACCAGCCGCTGCGCAAACCGGAGTGGATTCGCGTCAAGGCTGGCAACAGCGCCGGACGCTTCGGCGAAATCAAGACCATGCTGCGCGAGAAGAAGCTGCACACCGTCTGCGAGGAAGCCGCCTGCCCGAACATCGGCGAATGCTTCGGCCGCGGCACGGCGACCTTCATGATCCTCGGCGACATCTGCACCCGCCGCTGCCCGTTCTGCGACGTCGGCCACGGCCAACCGCTGCCGCCCAACCCTAACGAACCGGCCGAGCTGGCCGACTCGGTGTCCTCGCTGAAGCTGCAGTACGTGGTGATCACCAGCGTGGACCGCGACGACCTGCGCGACGGCGGCGCCCAGCACTTCGTCGATGTCGTCCGCGCCGTGCGTGAGGCGTCGCCGAAGACCACCATCGAAACCCTGGTCCCCGACTTCCGCGGCCGCATGGA
Organism: Azonexus sp.; assembly: GCA_035298985.1. GTDB lineage: Bacteria > Pseudomonadota > Gammaproteobacteria > Burkholderiales > Rhodocyclaceae > Azonexus. The sequence continues at coordinate 1,936 of DATGXM010000607.1, forward strand.
CATCGCCATCGATATCCTCGGCGCCAGCCTGCCCGACGTGCTGAACCACAATATGGAGACCGTGCCCCGCCTCTATAAGCAGGCCCGTCCGGGTGCCGATTACGCCCATTCGCTGGCCCTGATGAAGCAATTCAAGGCCCGCTATCCGCACGTCAAGACCAAGTCGGGCCTGATGGTCGGCCTCGGCGAAACCGACGAGGAAATCCTCGAAGTCATGCGCGACCTACGCGCCAACGACGTCGAGATGCTGACCATCGGCCAGTACCTCGCCCCGTCGGGTCATCACCTGCCGGTCAGCCGCTACGTCCATCCCGACACCTTCAAGATGTTCGAAACCGAAGCGCTGAAGATGGGCTTCTCCGGCGCCGCCTGCGCGCCGATGGTGCGTTCCAGCTACTGGGCCGATCAACAGGCCCACAGCGCCGGCGTCGCCTGATTTCGGCGACCTGAAATGAACAAGGGCAGCCCGTTTCGGAGCTGCCCTTTTTTATTGCGGCCAGGCGCTTATCTGACGCTGGCCGGCGGCGGCGGAATGCTCGGGTCCTGCGGCTGGAGTTGTTGCGAACGGACCGGCGCCGAATAGCTCATGTTGCCGGGAACCGGCACCCGATGCCCCTTGGAATACATGCACTGGATATAGGCATTGTCGTACATGCGCTGCGCCCCGGCCGTCGAGGCACGCGAAGCATCGCTTCCCGCCGCGCCGCCCATCAGCAGGCCGGCGCCGGCGCCGATCGCGGCGCCCTTGCTGTTGCCGCCGATGGCCGCCCCGGCCAGTGCGCCGACCGCGGTACCGACCGCCGCGCTGGTCACCGCCGATTCCTTGCCGGCATCACCGGCCGTCTTGCCGCCGATCTGGTAGTTCGCATACTGACGACAATCGATATCGTCGGCACGGAAACGCTCGAAAGGCTGCCCCGACCCTGGCAAGACCATCACGCTAGGTCCGGTCGGCATGACCGTACAGGCACCCAGCAACAAAGCCAGACTGGCGCCAGCCAGTTTCGGCGTATATCTTTTTTCGCTCATCTCATCGCTCCGGTTGCGGCTGAACCCGCTGCCAGCCCTCTGGGCAATCCTTGACATAGGGGTAGTAGCCCTTGCTGCTCTTGCAGTAATACCAGTATTGCTGCTGGGCGGGTGCCGGCGGCGCGGCCGGTTCGGCCTGCTCAATGTATACCGGCGGCGGAGCGGGCGGCACAACGACGACTTGTGGCGGATAGTAGTACGGTGGCGGATACCACACCGGTCCCCAGACCGGACCACCGACATAAACGCCAAGACGAACACGGCCGCCGTGCGCCCATACGCTGGAACCCAACCCAGCCGTCAACACGACCAGTAGAACAACAAATAATTTCCTGTATCTCATGGGGACACCAAACCGGCCATTTATTCACTGTAAAGATAGCGAATAAATGGCCGGTTCGGGAATACAAAATTGCTACAGTTTGTAAAACCCCGACTAGAGTTTTTCCTTTAACTCTCGTAGGCGTTTAGCAGCCTCTATATCAAGGCGTTTTGAATCAACCATTGCCACAATGCCTGCCGCTTCGGAACGCTTCCCAGATTGAACCAGAAACTCGGCAAGATGCACCTGAACGATGGCATTGGCAGGATCTACGCCCAAGGCTTTGCGAACAGAAGCCAGGGCATCATCCCTCTTACCCGCCAACCATAGTGCTTGTGCCAACGTGTCAAGAACCACGGCATTGTCAGAAGATAGCAGCGCCGCTCGCTCTGCGATTTCGAGTGCTCGCGAATCCTTGGCCATAACATAAGCCCAAGCCAAGTCGTTCAATGCGACGGAATTCTTCGGATCCTGTCGTACAACCGACTCAAGGTGACGAGCCGCCATGGCGTAATCTCCATGCGCACTTGCCCGATTGGCAGCAAGGGATAGAGCTGGAACATTATTAGGGGATTTAGCCAGCCATTTTGACAATTCAGTAGCAGCCTGAACACCGCTCCCCGTCCGATCAAGCATTTTGATCTTGCGAATGATTGCCGTGTCTCCCATACCTGCGTCGGCAGCAGCGTTGTATGTCTTGACAGCCTCCGACGTTCGATCTGCCGCACCGTAGACATCCCCCAGCAACAAAAGCCCCGCCGCTTTTTGACGTGGTTTGTCTCTAAGCATCTCAGCTGTGAGTTGTGCTTCCTTATAAAGCTTTTGATCCAATTGAAGCGCCACTAGCGCCTGATAGGGAAGAGGCTCTTCCGGCCGCTCCTGAATGAGCCGCCGCAATACCTTAATGGCTTCATTCTGTTTGCCATTCGCGGCAAGATTCCGCGCATGTTTCAGATTCCAATCGAGGCGATCCGGAAATCGGTCGGCAAGCTGAGCATATTTGATAGATGCCTGTGCTGTTTCACCAGCCAATTCGTGAATACTTGCAGACAACGCCTGCATTGCCATGTTATCGGGCATGACAGCTTCGCCATCTCTGGCCAATACTAACGCGCGGTCCTTGCGTCCCGCATCCAACCACTGGCGAATAGTAGCCTCACGCAGCGGCAAACTACCGGTCTCCTTAATCAAGCCCTGTTCCAACATTGTCGCAATTTTCTCAGCCGGTGCTTTGGCACTCCGCATTACTGCGGCCAAGGCCAAGTAGATTCGAGGATCTTTGCCACCTGCATCGACCGCCTTCTGTAACCGCTCTGCGTACTCTTTGCTTCTATCGGCGGAGCTAGCAGCCCCCGCCAATGCAGAAAGTGCCGGGAAATAGGTTGCATCCAGCGACAAAGCCTTTCTTGTTTGCTCAAGCGCCCGATCTTCGTGACCTTGAGCCCCCTCCCATATGGCCTGCCACATCACTACCCCAGGATCCTTGGGACGGGATTGAATTTGCTCATCAACAAGTTTTTGCGCTAAATCCCATTGCTTCATGGCAATTGCTGACTTAAAAACTAATTCCCGTTCCTGATCAGTTTTTATTGCCATGCTGGCCCTGTTCAAGGGCTGCAAAGCGTCGTTTTCCTTCCCCGCCTTTACCAAAAATTCAGCATATCGAATCAAAAGCTCTGAACTGGCCGGGTCTCTCTCTGCGGCCTTCTTAATCAGGGCAATAGCTCCGGCTTTGTCGCCTTTTTTCCAAGCAAGATTCGCAGATAATGCCAACAAACCCCGATCCTCGGGTGATCTAGCCATGGCCCGATCCAATGCGAGGCCGGCTGCCGCCAAGTTACCCCGCCGCACCTCAAGATTGGCAAGAAGCCGATACCCCTCTGCCGAATTCGGATCTGCGCTCAGGATACGTTTAACGCGCGTTTCAACCGAAGCAAGCTCATTCTTTTCCAATTCCAGCGTTGCTGCCATCAACTGAGAAGGAATGTGCGCAGGAAGCGCCGCTAGCACTTTTGTGATTGCGGTATACGCCAAATCCTGCTTCCCATCTTCCAATAGAAATAACGCATTCAAGTATTGGGTTCGATAATACCCCGGCGCCAGTTTCAGCAACTTATCCCGCAAAGGGCGCGCCTCTTCTTTCCGGTTCGCCGCTATCAACTGTTCCGCATACTCCCCAATCACCCCTCGATGCATGGGCGCCGCTTCGTAAGCTTTCTTGATTGCCTGCAGCGCCTTGTCGAGCTCCCCATTCCCTGCAAACACACGACTGGCAGCTCGCGCCACCCACCATGGCACCGTTTCCGACTTCAGGACTTCTTCCATCTCGGCAGCCGCCTCTGCCCTTTGGTTTGCAGTGAAAGCAATCTGCGCCCGAGCCAACCGGATTGCTGGAGTCACACGTCCAGCCTGCTCAATCTGTTCACCAGCTTTTTTGGGTTGCCCTGCTGCAAGCTGAGCCAACCCCACCAGCGCCTTGAGATCACTATCGGCCGCGGCAGATTTGAGTTTTCGCCCACCAAAATCTCGAATCAGTAATGCATTTTCCCCTCGGTCAAGGAGGAGTACAGCAATTCTTGGCACCAATTCATCAAGATCACCTCCTGCATCTATCGCCCGGCGCAATTGCTGCTCTGCGCCAGGCAAATCACCATTTCTCTCGAGCGTATCAGCCAAAGCAAGGCGTGCCACAGTCGAAGCGGGGTCGGCTTGAACCGCATTTTTGAAACTGATCAACGCTGCTGCCAAATCACCCTTATCAAGATATTTCGTCCCCTCCTGCACATAGTCGGACGCAGAACCAGAGCAACCTAGAATGAAGGCAAACGAGAGCACAGCGCTTACCGAGCACAACTGTTTCTTTATCAACAGCTTTGGGCGCCTGTGACCACAACCCATCCAAGTGTTTTCCATTTCCGAAATCCTTCAGCCCGCTCACAAAGGAGCAAGAGTACAAAGAGTGGCGCTCCTGCAGCAAGCACAGCCCGTTCTCACAGAGCGACACCTTATAGGCGTGCAGAACAGTCACCAATAAAAAAGGCGACCGAAGTCGCCTCTTTTAATAACGAAGGTAGCTTACGCAGACATGCGACGACGGGTCGCAAAGGCGCCCATCAAGCCAAGACCGAGCAACGCCAAGGAACCCGGCTCCGGAACATTGTTACCGCCGCCAGCGCCATTGTCACCGCCGCCACCGCTGACCGTACCAAAACCGTCAAGGTAAACATATCCAGCATGACCACCATACGGGCAATCGGCAGCCAGCAAGCTAATCGTATATGTCCCACCCTGAGCAACATTCAGAGAAATATCCTGCCAACCACTGGAGTACCAGCCGTTATTCAGGTTCTTAAAAGTACCAGGTGCCGTTGCAGAAGAATAGGTCGCATTATAGAGAACGTTTCCTACGCCATCGGTTACCTTGAGGCCAAAGATGTCGGAATCCGTTATGCCATGGGAACTTTCCAGAACGGCGGCCCAAGAGAAGTTGATCGACGTGCCATCGTAATTGGCGACAGTCTGGGTAATAACGTTGACCGAATAATTGTTGATGTTGTTGTTCACTCGAACGGAGTGATCACCGTAACGAACAGTAGCAAGCGATGTATCAATAGTGTCAAAACCAGCACTAGTAATTGCACCTTGCCAGTTATTATTCGTGGTATAGCTTGCCGGGTTCAGAGCCAAGGCACCGCCAGCAGTAGCCGTAGGGCTGGAATTGGTACCTGATCCCAGTGTCCAACCGTTGTAATTATTGTCTTCAAACCCGCCGTTTAGAAAACTCGCAGCCTGAGCAGAACCAACCATTCCAATGCTCGCCAGCGCAACTGCCAAAATTGTCTTCTTCATGATGACCCCCAAAAAGTTAATCAGTCGGCGCGCATTACGCCTCGCCATCCAAATAAGCACGCACCATGCCAAACAATACTTATCAAATAAAATCAATGCACTAACAAACGCAAATAACCAAGATCTCAATAAACTGTAAATTTTGCCGACATAAAGCAGGACCATTCGCTGCGATACCGTCGACATAAAGCGGACTAATACGAGATCCTCGCCTGAGTGACCTGCCTGATTTCTTCGGACCACTCATTCCTGGAGAACGGCCTCCGGTTCGGTGGTTGATAAACAGGATTTCTTGAACGCTGCCGGCGTCCGGTTGCCCAGACTCGAAT
>DATGXM010000608.1:0-9303 GCA_035298985.1 Azonexus sp.
CTTGTACGGCCCGGTCTGCCCGAATCCCGACAGGCGCACCATGACCAGGCCGGGATTGTCGGCCTGCAGTTGCTCCCAGCCCAGGCCGAGCTTTTCCAGCACGCCGGGGCGGAAGTTCTCGACCAGGATATCGGCCCCGGCGATCAGTTGGCGGACGAATTCGCGGCCCTCCGGATGCTTCAGGTTGGCGGTCACCGACTTTTTGTTGCGCGCCTGGACGTACCACCACAGCGAGGTGCCTTCGTACAGCTTGCGCCATTTGCGCAGCGGGTCGCCGCCGTCCGGCGCTTCGACCTTGATCACCTCGGCGCCGAACTCGGCCATGATGCGCGTGCAGAACGGTCCGGCGATCAGTGTGCCGAGTTCGACGACCCGAAGGCCAGCCAAGGGTTTCACGGTGTTGCTCATGCGGGCTCCCAGTATTCGACGGCCAGTTTGCTGCCCCACAGGCGGGCGACCGTGGCCCCCACCTGGGCCGGCGCGCCGCTGCTTGCCACCACCAGGCGCCCGTGGCCGCCCCCCAGCAGGCCAGTGGCGGCCAGCCGTCGTTCCAGTTGGCGGGCGACCGCTTCGCCGGTATCGAGCAGCGTGACGCCTGCCGGCAAGCGCCGGGCAATCATTGCCGCGACCCACGGATAGTGGGTGCAGCCGAGCACAACGATATCGGCTCCGGCAGCAGCCAGTGGCGCGACGAAAGCGTCGAGCAGTTGCTCCACCGGCCGGCTGTCCGGCCCGTGCATTTCGATGGCCTCGGCCAGCCCCGGACACGCCTGGGCCAATACGCGGTGGCCGCTGGCATGATCGCCGACCAGGCGCTGGAAGCGCTCGCTGTGCAATGTCCGCGTCGTCGCCAAGACACCGATGACGCCGCTGCGCGTCAGTGCCGCCGCCGGTTTTACCCCCGGCTCAAGGGCCACGACGGGGATCGGCGCCGCTGCGCGGACCGCTTCGGCGGCCGCCGCCGTGGCCGTGTTGCAGGCAATGACCAGCGCCTTGGCACCGCGCCGGGCCAGCGCTTCGGCAATCCGGACAGCGCGTTCGCGGATGAAGGCTTCCGGCCGGTCGCCATAGGGCAGGAAGCGGGTATCGGCGAAATAAAGAAAATCTTCCTGCGGCAGGCGCGCCTGCAGGGCGCGCAGCACGGTCAGGCCGCCGAGGCCGGAATCAAAAACGGCAATGGGATGGGGATTCAGGCTGGAGTCCACGGATCAGCGGTAAGAGGTCGGAGAGCGGATGGCAGGGTCGTCCGTCCGGGCGCGAAATTATCGCACCGCCCAGCCAGACGTGGTGCACGGACCAGCAGGCCGGTTGCGGGATGGCCATGGGCTGTCGGCAAGGAATGCGCATTAGAAGCAGTTGCCAACGCCGGGGTGGCTGTCGACGTTAATAGTTCCCCCCATCACGTCGGCCGGGCGCCTTGCCGATGGCCAGGCCCAGGCCGCGCGATGCCAACCGATTGCAACCCATCGCCCCCCTCTGCACTGCGGCGCAGTTATGTCGTTCGGAATATTTTACGCGTGCCGACCCTGGCGGCATAGGCGCCGGTGCGCTTGGCATCACGCAAATTCCGACATCGCGACCCAGAAACCGCGCCGCCTCGGGGCGCGTCGTCTGGCGGAACACAGCGCCCGATAAAAGGGCTATCAAGCCCTGCGCGATATTTCACGGGCTGGGCGAAGTATTGACGTGTACCGGCAGGAATCCGGCGTGACCGCCGACGGCGCCGCTCCGGAGGCTTTCGGCCTGGCGGCACAGGCGTCTTTCAAGTTACGAAGTGGAGGAAAAATGCAGCGCGAATCCCCTGTCACGGCAGCTTTTACCCATGACATACGTGCCACATGGAAGGACTTGAACGCCAGTATCGATGGCCCCATCGAGCGCTTCGAATGGTGGCAGGCCTGTGTCGAGGGCTTGCCTGACCTCGGCCGGGTTCATCCGGTCGTCGTCAACGACCGCGGCATCTTCCTGGCCGTTGCCCCCCTGGTGGTGCGGCCCGGGCTGGTGCCCCGCTTCGAGCTGATTGGCGTCCGGCAATTGCACGAGCCGATGGGTTTCGTCTATTCCAGTTCGACAACGCTGGCAGCACTGTGCCAAAAGCTGGCTCAGCAGAAGGTGCCGATCGACCTGCAGCGGGTACCGCGCCATTCACCGCTGGTCGACCAATTGCAGCACGCGTTCAAGGGCCGCGGCCTGCTCCGCGTCAGTGCGACGACGCCCTACCCGTTTCTCGCCCTTGATGCCAGCTGGGCAACGCCGGAAAAGCATTTCAACGCGGGACGGCGGTCGGATTTCCGGCGGAGCCGGCGCCATGCTGACAAAGCCGGTACCGTCCAGTTCGAACTTGTCACACCGGACGACACCAATATCGACCGTCTGCTGAGCGAAGCCTACGATGCCGAACTGCGGGGCTGGAAAGGCAGTCAGGGCAGCGCGCTAGCCCTTGACCCGGTACGCGGGGGATTCTATCGCCGCTATTTCCACGAATGCATGCGCCAGCGCATCCTGCGTCTGGCGTTCATGCGCATCGACGGCGTGGCCGTGGCCATGCAGATCGGCGTGCATATCAACAACCGGCTATGGCTGCTCAAGATCGGCTACAACGAGGCTTATTCGCGGATCTCGCCGGGCACCTTGCTGATGCTGGAAGTCGTGCGCCAGGCAGCCCTCGACGGGACCCGCTCCATCGAGTTCCTCGGCACTGCCGAGCCGTGGACTGAATTGTGGACCCAGGACAAGCGCGAGTGCGTACGTATCAAGGCCTATCCGCCCAGCGCACTGAGCGCTGCGGCGCTCATCACCGATGCGGCAGCGTGGGTCGCTCGCCGCCTCAGCAACAAAAGCCAACTGGCGGTCGCTCGGCTGCGTAGCGTAGCCAAGATGCCGGTCACGGCGCTAACCCGCTACCTGAGCCGTGCCTACATCGCCGGGCCCGGGCTGGCCGACGCCCTGCGTACCTACGACCGTTTGGCGGAGCAAGGCAAGGTCGCGACGATCGGCTATTTCAATCCGACACGCCAGCCGGCCAGCGAAATTGCCGAAGTCGCCCGGGCGGTGGTTGCCGCGCTTGCCGCCGGCCGGCAAGACGGCTATGTCTCGCTCAAGGTACCCCCGATGGGCTATGACATCGGTCTCGTAGAAGACATCGCCCGCCGGGCGGCCGCAGCCGACGTCGGCGTCCATTTCGATTCACACGCCATCGACACGACCGACCCGACCTTCGCCTGCGTCGAGGCCGCCCTGCGCCAGACGCCGCAAGTCAGCTGCACCTTGCCGGCACGCTGGCCACGCAGCCTGGACGATGCCGAACGGGCCATCGCGCTGAAACTCCGGGTACGGGTGGTCAAAGGCCAGTGGGCGGACCCGGCCCACCCCGATATCGACATCAACGCGGCCTATTTGCGCCTTGTCGACCGGTTGGCCGGCCGCGCCCGCGCCGTTGCCGTCGCCACCCACGACCCGGCGCTGGCCCAGGAAGCCCTACGCCGGCTGCGGGCCGCCGGCACACCGTGCGAACTGGAACAGCTGTACGGCCTGCCGACCAGGGCAGTATCGGCACAGGCCCGTCAAATGGGCGTGCCGGTACGCGTGTACATTCCGTTCGGCGCCGCTTGGCTGCCCTATACGCTGCGCCAGCTGGCACGCAAGCCGACAACATTGTGGTGGCTGTCGCGCGATGCGCTGGCGGCATTCGCCCGGCAGTCCACGGCCAATAGCGCACACGCCACGGGACAGCCCCGAAAAACGCGAAAGCCCCCGCGCCGGAGCTTCGCGGTGCCAGGCGAGCCGCAATGACTACATGCGCTCGATCATCGCCTCGCCAAATGCCGAACAGGACAACTCGTTAGCGCCGTCCATCAGGCGAGCGAAGTCATAGGTCACCTGCTTGTCGCCGATGGCGGCTTCCATGGACTGGATGACCCGATCGGCCGCCTCGACCCAGCCCAGATGGCGCAGCATCATCTCGGCGGAGAGGATCAGCGAGCCCGGGTTGACCTTGTCCAGCCCGGCGTACTTCGGCGCCGTGCCATGCGTCGCCTCGAAGCAGGCGTACTTGTCCGAGATGTTGGCCCCTGGCGCGATGCCGATACCGCCGACCTGGGCGGCCAAGGCGTCGGAAATGTAGTCGCCGTTCAGGTTGGTGGTGGCGATCACGTCGTACTCGGCCGGGCGGAGCAGGATCTGCTGCAGGAAGGCGTCGGCGATGGAATCCTTGATGATGATTTCGCGGCCGGACTTCGGGTTGCGGATCTTGCACCACGGGCCGCCGTCGATCAGCTCGGCGCCGAACTCCTTCTAGGCCAGCTGGTAGGCGGTGTCACGGAACAGGCCTTCCGTGAATTTCATGATGTTGCCCTTGTGCACGATGGTCACCGACTTGCGATCGTTGTCGATGGCGTACTTGATGGCGGCGCGCACCAGGCGCGAGGTGCCCTCAACCGAAATCGGCTTGATGCCGAGGCCGGAGCTTTCCGGGAAGCGGATCTTCTTGACGCCCATTTCCTCCTGCAGGAACTTGGTCAGCTTCTTGACGCCTTCCGAGCCGGCGGCCCACTCGATGCCGGCGTAGATATCCTCGGTGTTCTCGCGGAAGATGACCATGTTGGTCAGTTCCGGATGCTTCAAGGGCGACGGCACGCCCTTGAAGTACCGCACCGGCCGCACGCACTGGTAGAGGTCCAGCTCCTGGCGCAGCGCGACGTTCAGCGAGCGGATGCCGCCGCCGACCGGCGTCGTCATCGGACCCTTGATCGATACGGAATACTCCTTCAGCGCATCGAAGGTTTCCTTGGGCAGCCATTCGTCCGAACCGTAGAGGCGAGTCGATTTCTCGCCGGCATAGACTTCCATCCAGTGAATCTTCTTCTGGCCGCCATAGGCCTTGGCCACGGCGGCGTCGATGACCTTGATCATCACCGGCGTGATGTCGATGCCGATGCCGTCGCCCTCGATGAAGGGAATGATCGGATTGTCCGGAATCGCCTGTCCCGGAACGATTTTCGAACCACCTTGCGGAACCTTGATGTGAGAAGTCATATTCACTCCATGCGCTGTTATTGGACGGCGACTGCCGAAAGTCGAACCCACCCTCTGCGGGTACCGGGCGATACGGCTCCCACCCCGGTAGCGCGTGTGATTATGCGGCAAAAGCTGCGGCTCTGTCAGCCGGCGGCACAGCGGCCGGAAACGGCCCCCAAACCGGCCGTTGCAAAGAAAAAGGCCCGGCAACCCATGGGGTCGGCCGGGCCTTTAGGGGACCTGCTCAGCTTAGGCGGAAGCGGCCTTGATGGCGGCGTTCAGCGTCGGGCTCGGACGCATGATGGCCTTGGTCTTTTCCGGATCGGCCTTGTAGTAGCCGCCGATATCGACTGCCTTGCCCTGCACCGTCTTCATTTCGGCGACGATCTTCGCCTCGTTTTCGGTCAAGTTCTTGGCCAGCGGCGCGAAGTGGGCAGCCAGTTCCTTGTCCTCGGTCTGGGCAGCCAATTCCTGCGCCCAGTACATGGCGAGGTAGAACTGCGAACCGCGGTTGTCCAGCTCGCCGGTCTTCGGCGACGGCGACTTGTTGTTGTCGAGCAGCTTGCCGGTAGCGGCATCCAGGGTCTTGGCCAACAGAACGGCACGCTTGTTGCCCTCCTTGATGCCCAGCTCTTCGAGCGACACGGCCAAGGCCAGGAATTCGCCGAGCGAATCCCAGCGCAGGTGGTTTTCCTGGGTCAGCTGCTGCACGTGCTTCGGTGCCGAACCGCCGGCACCGGTTTCGTACATGCCGCCGCCGTTCATCAGCGGGACGATGGACAGCATCTTGGCCGAGGTGCCCAGTTCCATGATCGGGAACAGGTCGGTCAGGTAGTCGCGCAGGATGTTGCCGGTCACCGAGATGGTGTCGAGACCGCGCGCGACGCGCTCCAGCGTGAAACGCATGGCGCGGACCTGCGACATGATGCGGATTTCCAGGCCGTTGGTGTCGTGATCCTTCAGGTACTTTTCGACCTTCTTGATCAGTTCGGCTTCGTGCGGACGGTACGGGTCGAGCCAGAAGACGGCCGGGGTATTGGAGTTGCGGGCACGGGTGACGGCCAGCTTGACCCAGTCGCGGATCGGCGCGTCCTTGACCTGGCACATGCGCCAGATGTCGCCCTGCTCGACGTTCTGCGTCAGCAGCACTTCGCCGCTGTCGATGTCGACGATGTTGGCGATGCCGTCCTCGGCGATTTCGAAGGTCTTGTCGTGCGAACCGTATTCCTCGGCCTGCTGGGCCATCAGGCCGACGTTCGGCACGGTGCCCATGGTGCGCGGGTCGAAGTTGCCATGCCACTTGCAGAAGTTGATCATCTCCTGATAGATGCGGGCAAAGGTCGATTCCGGCATGACGCACTTGCTGTCGTACTGCTTGCCGTCGGCGCCCCACATCTTGCCGCCCTGGCGGATCATCGCCGGCATGGAGGCGTCGACGATGATGTCGTTCGGCGAATGGAAGTTGGTGATGCCCTTGGCCGAATCGACCATGGCCAGACGCGGCCGGTGTTCCTGGCAGGCGTGCAGGTCGCGGATGATTTCGTCGCGCTTGGATTCGGGCAGCTGCTTGATCTTCTCGTACAGATCGACCATGCCGTTATTGACGTTGATGCCCAGTTCGGCAAAGGTCTTGGCGTGCTTCTCGAAGGCTTCCTTGTAGTAGATCTTGACGCAGTGGCCGAAGACGATGGGGTGCGAAACCTTCATCATCGTCGCCTTGACGTGCAGCGAGAACAGGATACCGGATTCGCGGCAGTCTTCGAGCTGCGCCTCGTAGAAGTCGCACAGCGCCTTCTTGCTCATGAACATGGAATCGATGATCTCGCCTTCGAGCAGCGACAGCTTCGGTTTCAGCACGGTGGTCTTGCCGTCCTTGGCGATCAGTTCCATGCGCACTTCGCGCGGCTTGTCGAGGGTCATCGACTTTTCGCCGTGGTAGAAATCACCGTGGTGCATGTGGGAAACGTGGGTCTGCGACCACTGCTTCCATTCGCCCATGGAGTGCGGGTGCTTCTTGGCGTAATTCTTGACGGCGCCCGGCGCGCGGCGGTCGGAGTTGCCTTCGCGCAGCACCGGGTTGACGGCGGAACCGAGGCACTTGCCGAAGCGGACCTTGAGGGCCTTTTCTTCGTCGGTAGTCGGGTTTTCCGGATAGTCGGGGATCTTGTAGCCCTTTTCCTGCAATTCCTTGATACAGGCCTTCAGCTGCGCGACAGAAGCGGAAATGTTCGGCAGCTTGATGATGTTGGTGTCCGGCAGCAGGCACTTCTTGCCCAGCTCTGCCAGGGTGTTCGGCAGGCGCTGCTCTTCAGTCAGGAATTCCGGGAATTCGGCGATGACACGGGCGGACACGGAAATGTCGGCCTTCTCGATCTCGATGCCGGCCGGACCGGTGAAGGTGCGGATGATCGGCAAGAACGCGCACGTCGCCAGCAGCGGCGCTTCGTCGGTCAGCGTGTAAATGATTTTTGACTTTCCACCAGCCATGAATATCCCCTTGCGTTGGATTGAGTTTTTGGGGCCGAGGGTTGCTTTCGACCCTTTGTGAACCGGTTTGCAGCAGCAAAACATTGAGAGTATCGGCCGCCATCGCATCTCAGTCAACGAAATGCCTTTTCACATTGCGATTTCGCTGCAAATTCATAGACATCCATGCGCAGAGCCGATGCTAATATTTGGCTAGCCACCAGCCTTCTTCAATCATGAAAATATCCGTCGGCCTCTACGGCACCAACGCGTACCAGATCGCCTTGGCCATGATCCAGGGTTTCAACAAGCACTACACCCTGTTTCGCCAGACCAGCCGCGAAGCCAAGACACGCTTCGAACAGGGCGACTGGCTGGGCGTACACAAGGCGGTCCGCGAACGTATCCGCTTTTACGACGACCGCGTAGACGAGTGCGTCGAGCGCCTGCGCAACGAGTTTGATGCCGGCACCATCGAAGACAGCACGTGGCAGCAAGTCAAGCTGCTCTATATCGGCCTCTTGCTCAACCACAAGCAGCCGGAACTGGCCGAGACCTTCTTCAATTCGGTCACCACCAAGATCCTGCACCGCAACTATTTTCATAACGATTTCATCTTCGTCCGCCCCAGCATCTCGACCGAAAACATCGAGGGCGACGACACGCAGACCTATCGCAGCTATTACGCCAAGGAAGACGGCCTGCGTGGCGCCATGCGCAAGATCGTCCTTGATTTCGAGTGGCACCGCCCCTTCGCCGACCTGGAGCGCGATATCGAACATGTTTACCGGGCGGTCTACGCTTCCCTGAACGGCATGCCGCGGCGCGAGGTCAATTTCCAGATCCAGGTGCTGGCCTCCGCCTTCTACCGGAACAAGGCGGCCTACATCATCGGCAAGGCCATCAACGGGGCGGCCGAATATCCATTCACCATCCCCGTCCTGCACGACGCCGACGGCAAGCTCTACCTCGACACCATCCTGCTCGACGCCTGGCGGATCGGCCTGCTCTTCTCGCTGTCGCGCGCCTACTTCATGGTCGACATGGAGGTCCCATCGGGCTACGTACAGTTCCTGCGCTCCATCATGCCGATCAAGCCGCGCTCCGAGATCTACATCATGCTCGGCCTCGGCAAGCAGGGAAAGACGATGTTCTTCCGTGACTTCATCTATCACCTGCACCATTCGGAAGACCAGTTCATCATGGCCCCCGGCATCCGCGGCATGGTCATGCTGGTCTTCACGCTACCCTCCTATCCCTACGTCTTCAAGATCATCAAGGACGTCTTCGGCAGCCCCAAGGAAACGGACCAGGCCACCGTCAAGCGCAAGTTCATGATGGTCAAGCAGGTCGACCGCGTCGGCCGCATGGCCGACACGCTGGAATTTTCCAATGTGATGTTTCCGCTCAAGCGCTTCGACGACGAAGTGCTGGCTGAACTGCAGAAGCTGGCGCCGTCCAAGTTCGAGGTCGATGGCGATCAGCTGATCATCAAGCACCTGTACATCGAGCGCCGCATGGAGCCGCTCAACATCCATCTCGACCGCATGGACAAGAGCAACAATCTGGAAGGCATGGAACACGCCATCAAGGAGTATGGCAGCGCCATCCGCGAACTGGCCCAGGCCAACATCTTCCCGGGCGACATGCTGTGGAAGAACTTCGGCGTCACGCGCTACGGCCGCGTCGTGTTCTACGACTACGACGAGATCGAGTACATGACCGACTGCACCTTCCGTCCGGTGCCGAAGGAGCGGTACGAGGATGAGGACATGGCCGGCGAGTTCCAGTACCTGGTCGACAAGCGCGACATGTTCCCCG
>DATGXM010000609.1:0-4049 GCA_035298985.1 Azonexus sp.
GGCGCGGCGAGCGGCGAGAACGGCACGGCCGCCCTTGGTGCGCGAACGGACCAGGAAGCCATGGGTGCGCTTGCGGCGCACGACCGACGGTTGATACGTGCGTTTCATGTCGTAATCCCTTGATGTGCTAAGAAAAACACGCGATTAGACTCTGTAATGATGGGTTCTGTCAAGATCAATTATTTTGTAAAGCTGTGGATAACTTGTCGGATGGCAGGTAAAATTGCTGATTCGTCAGCAGCCGACCGGCTTTTGGCGAACTAAAAAAACAGCAGATAAATCAGATATCTAATAACCGCCATCGAAATTTTATTCGAATGCGCGGGGAGGAGTGTTTTCGTCGATGGCCGGTTTTTGGGAATCCTGTTTGCAACGCTTCGAGCAGGAATTGCCCGCACAGCAATTCAACACCTGGATCAGACCGCTGCGGCTGGAAGGTGAAAATACGGCTTCTGAAAGTGGCTTGCGCCTGATCGCGCCCAACGGTTTCATCCTGAAATGGGTGCGTGACCGTTACCTGTCGCGCATCGAGGACTACAGCCGCGCCTTTTTCTCCGGGCCGGTCACTATCGCGCTGGTCATCGGCGCTGGAAAAGTGGCGCCGACGCGGGTTGAAGCCAGTACCGAGCCGACGGAAAGCGCACCGGCCAAGCCGAGTGCCAGCGGCCCGGTCGAACGTAAAGGCAGCGCCCAGGAAAAACCGGGCACCCGCAAGAACAATTACGAAAAGTCGCGTCTGTTCCCGACCTTTACCTTCGACAACCTCGTCGTCGGCAAGGCCAACGATCTGGCCCGGGCGGCGGCCGTGCAGGTCGCGCACAATCCGGGCGGCGCCTACAACCCGCTGTTCATCTACGGCGGCGCCGGCCTCGGCAAGACCCACCTGATTCACGCCATCGGCAATACTATCCTGGCCGAAAACCCGGAAAAGGTGGTCCGCTACGTGCACGCCGAGGACTATTACTCCGACGTCGTCCGCGCCTACCAGCAGAAGTCCTTCGACACCTTCAAGCGCATGTACCGTTCGCTCGATGTGCTGCTGCTCGACGACGTGCAGTTCTTCAACGGCAAGAACCGTTCGCAGGAGGAATTCTTCTTCCTGTTCAACGCACTGATCGAAGCACGCAAGCAGATCATCATCACCTGCGACACCTACCCGAAGGACATCAACGGCCTGGACGACCGGCTGGTCACCCGTTTCGACTGGGGCCTGACCGTACAGATCGAGCCGCCGGAACTGGAAATGCGCGTCGCCATCCTGAAAAAGAAGGCCGAGGCGGAAGGTATCCAGCTCGACGACGAAGTCGCTTTCTTCATTGCCAAGCATTTGCGCTCCAATGTGCGCGAACTGGAAGGGGCGTTGAAGAAGGTGCTGGCCTATTCGTCCTTCCACGGCCGCGCCATTGCGCTGGATCTGGCCAAGGAAGCGCTGAAGGATGTCATCGGCTCGGTGCGCAATGTCGGCATCGACAATATCCAGAAGACCGTCGCCGACTATTACAAGATCAAGGTCGCCGACCTGTTCTCCAAGAAGCGCACCCGTGCCATTGCCCGTCCGCGCCAAGCGGCCATGTGGCTATGCCGCGAAGTGACGTCGCACAGTTTCCCGGAAATCGGCGATGCCTTCGGCGGCCGCGACCATACGACGGTTATCCACGCCGTAAAGACCATCGACAGCCTGCGCACCAAGGAAAACGAGTTGAATCACGATCTGCACGTATTGCTGCAAGTATTGAAAGGATGAGGCTGTCGATAATCCTGTGAACAAGTTGTCGGCGCTTTGTGAGTCATCTGGTGAAATCCACTTTGTGGGAAAATTATCCGGATTTCATCCACAGGCAATCCAGAGACTTTCGCAGACGGCCACATCAAATTCAATAAATTGAAATAAAAGATAAATTTTCAGTTATCCACAGAATTGTTCCCGATATAGTCTATAAAGGAATTTAATTTATGGTTCTTATTAAAACCCAAAGAGACACGCTTCTTGCCCCGCTGCAGTCTGTGTCGGGAATTGTTGAACGCCGTCATACGCTGCCTATTCTTTCCAACGTCCTGCTGGAAAAGAAGGGCGATCGACTGACGCTGCTGGCCACCGATATCGAAATCCAGATCACCACCGCGACCGAAGGCGCCGGCGGGGACGGCGATGGCGCCGTGACGGTCGGTGCCCGCAAATTGCAGGAAATCCTGCGTTCGTTGCCGGATACCACCGAAGTCAGCCTGGTCCTTGAAGACAAGCGCCTGCAAGTGCGCGGCGGCAAGAGCCGTTTCAGCCTGCAGACCCTGCCCGCCGATGACTTCCCGCGCATGACGGTCAACGAAGGCGAGACCAAGCAGTTCTCGATTTCGCAGAAGGCTTTCCGCCAGTTGATCGGCAAGACCCAGTATTCGATGGCCGCCCAGGATGTCCGCTACTACCTGAACGGTCTGCTGCTGTTGGTCGAAGGCAAGGAACTGCGTGCCGTGGCCACCGACGGGCACCGCCTGGCCTTCGCCAGCGTCGAGATCGAAACCGAACTGCCGCGCCAGGAAATGATCCTGCCGCGCAAGACCGTGCTCGAACTGAACCGCCTGTTGGTCGATACCGACGATGCCCTGAACATCACCCTGACCCCGAACCAGGTGCGTTTCGCTTTCGGTTCCGTGGTCCTGGTCTCCAAGCTGATCGACGGCAAGTTCCCGGACTACGAGCGCGTCGTGCCGGCGACCCTGAAGAACCACATGAAGGTTGGCCGCCAGACGCTGATGCAGGCCATGCAGCGCGCCGCCATCCTGACCAACGAAAAATTCCGCGGCGTCCGCGTCGTGCTCGGTGACAACAGTCTGAAGCTGATCGCCGCCAACGCCGAGCAGGAAGAAGCGCAGGAAGAAATCGAAGTCGATTACAACGGTGACGCCATCGACGTCGGCTTCAATGTCGGCTACCTGCTCGACGTGCTGAACAACGTCCATGCCGATGAAATTCAGTGGAGTTTCAACGACGCGAATTCGAGCGCGCTGATTACCTTGCCGGGTAACGACCGCTTCAAGTACGTCGTGATGCCGATGCGCATCTGATTTTCCAGCAGTAACCCGAAAGAAGGTCTGTCCAGCCGGGCAGACCTTTTGTAGTTTCACGTGGAACCAAAAACAATGAGTGAAGAGACCGTCCTGCAAAGCGCATCGCCCGCCTACGGCGAATCCAGCATCCAGATCCTCGAAGGTCTGGAGGCCGTGCGCAAGCGTCCCGGCATGTACATCGGCGATACCTCCGACGGTACCGGCCTGCACCACCTGGTTTTCGAAGTCGTCGACAACTCCATCGACGAAGCGCTGGCCGGGCATTGCGACGACATCATCGTCACCATCCACACCGACAACTCGATTTCGGTCATCGACAACGGCCGCGGCATCCCGACCGGCGTCAAGATGGACGACAAGCACGAGCCCAAGCGTTCCGCCGCCGAAATCGCGCTGACCGAACTGCACGCCGGCGGCAAGTTCAACCAGAACTCCTACAAGGTGTCCGGCGGTCTGCACGGCGTCGGCGTCTCCTGCGTCAATGCGCTGTCGAAGTTCCTGCGTCTGACCATCCGCCGCGACGGCAAGAAGCACTTCATGGAATTCTGCCGCGGCGTGCCGGTGGACCGCGTCCTCGAAACCCGCGACGGCTTCGAGATTTCGCCGCTGAAAGTCCTTGGCGACACCGAAAAGCGGGGCACCGAAGTGCACTTCCTGGCCGACGAGGAAATCTTCGGCCATGTCGAATTCCACTACGAAATCCTCGCCAAGCGCCTGCGCGAGCTGTCCTTCCTGAACAACGGCGTCAGCATCAAGCTGGTCGACCAACGCACCGGCAAGGAAGAGCTGTTCGCCTTTGCCGGCGGCGTGCAGAGCTTTGTCGAGTACATCAACCGTACCAAGAGCGTGCTGCATCCGAAGATTTTCTACTCGACCGGCGAAGCCAAGGTGGGCGGCGACGGCGCCACCATCGGCGTCGAAGTGGCGATGCAGTGGAACGATTCCTACCAGGAACAGGTGCTCTGCTTCACCAACAACATTCCGCA
>DATGXM010000610.1:0-15224 GCA_035298985.1 Azonexus sp.
GGACCTGGCCGGCCAGACGGTCCAGTTCGACATCACCGTCAAGCAGGTTCAGGCTCCGAAGCTGCCGGAAGTCGATGCCGAATTCGCCAAGGGCATGGGCATCGCCGACGGCGACGTCGCCAAGATGCGCACCGAGATCGAAGCCAACCTGAAGCGCGAAGTGAAACGTCGCATCGAAGGCAAGGTCAAAGACCAAGTTATGGAAGCACTGCTTGCCGCCAACCCGATCACTGTGCCGGTCGCCCTGGTAGACATGGAAATCCAGCGCCTGATGCAGGCCGCCCGCCAGGACATGGAACAGCGCGGCATGAAGGTCAAGGACATGCCGATCCAGCCGGAGTGGTTTGCCGACCAGGCCAAGCGCCGCGTGACCCTTGGCCTGATCCTTGCTGAAGTGGTGAAGACGGAAAAACTTCAGGCGACACCGGAACAGGTTCGGGCGATGGTCGAGGAAACCGCCGCTTCCTACGAACAGCCGGAAGAGGTCATCCGCTGGTATTACGCGCAACCGCAGCGCCTGCAGGAGGTCGAAGGTGTAGCGATCGAGAACAACGTGGTCGAATGGGTACTGAGCAAGGCCAAGGTTACCGACAAGACCGCCGTTTTTGATGAACTGATGGGCCAAAAGCAGTAACCTAGGCCTTGTCGCGAAAGCGACAAAGGTCTTGAATGTAACCAACGAGCAACACACAAGGGCTGACATGAATATCGACAACGCAAGCAACTGGGATCCGCAGGCTCTGGGCCTCGTCCCGATGGTGGTGGAACAGAGCGGACGCGGCGAACGCGCGTACGACATCTATTCGCGCCTGTTGAAAGAGCGGGTGATCTTTCTTGTCGGCCCGGTGAACGACGCCAGCGCCAACCTGGTTGTCGCGCAGTTGCTGTTCCTTGAGGCGGAAAACCCCGACAAGGACATTTACTTCTACATCAACTCGCCGGGTGGCTCGGTGACGGCCGGCATGTCGATCTACGACACCATGCAGTTCATCAAGCCCGACGTGTCGACACTGTGCATCGGCCAGGCCGCCTCGATGGGCGCCTTCCTGCTCAATGCCGGCGCCAAGGGCAAGCGTTTCGCCCTGCCCAATTCCCGCGTGATGATCCACCAGCCGTTGGGCGGTTTCCAGGGCCAGGCTTCGGACATCGCCATCCATGCCAAGGAAATCCTGTCGATCCGCGATCGCCTGAACCGCATCATGGCCGAACACAGTGGTCAACCGCTGGAACGCATCGAAAAGGATACCGACCGCGACAACTTCCTTTCTGCGGTCGAAGCTGCAGAATACGGTTTGATCGACAAGGTGCTCACCCGCCGCGATGCGGCTTGACCGGAGAAATTCAGATGTCTAAAGGCGGCCAGGAAAAACTGCTCTATTGCTCCTTCTGCGGCAAGAGCCAGCACGAAGTCAAAAAGCTGATCGCCGGCCCGTCGGTGTTCATCTGTGACGAGTGCATCGCACTGTGCAACGACATCATCCGCGACGAACTGCCGGAAGAAGCAGCCAAGGCCGGTCGCTCCGACCTGCCGACGCCGCGCGAGATCAGTTCGATCCTCGACCAGTACGTCATCGGCCAGGAAGTCGCCAAGCGCATCCTGTCGGTTGCCGTCTACAACCACTACAAGCGCCTGCGCCACACGGCACGCAATGCCGACGACGTCGAGCTGTCGAAGAGCAACATCCTGCTCATCGGCCCGACCGGCTCCGGCAAGACCTTGCTCGCCCAGACGCTGGCCCGCCTGCTCAACGTGCCGTTCGTGATGGCCGACGCCACCACGCTGACCGAAGCCGGCTATGTCGGCGAGGACGTCGAGAACATCATCCAGAAGCTGCTGCAGAAGTGCGACTACGACGTCGAAAAGGCGCAGCAGGGCATCGTCTACATCGACGAAATCGACAAGATTTCACGCAAGTCCGACAATCCGTCGATCACCCGCGACGTTTCAGGTGAAGGCGTGCAGCAGGCCCTGCTCAAGCTGATCGAAGGCACCACTGCCTCCATCCCGCCGCAGGGCGGCCGCAAGCACCCGAACCAGGATTTCGTCCAGGTCGACACCACCAACATCCTGTTCATCTGCGGCGGCGCCTTCGCCGGCCTGGAAAAAGTCATCCAGAACCGCTCGGAACGCGGCGGCATCGGCTTCGGCGCCGAAGTGAAGAGCAAGGACGACGGCAAGGCCGTCGGCAAGATCCTGCTCGACGCCGAGCCGGAAGACCTGATCAAGTTCGGCCTGATCCCCGAACTGATTGGCCGTCTGCCGGTGGTCGCCACGCTGCAGGAACTGGAAGAATCCGCCCTCGTCCAGATTCTCACCGAACCGAAGAATGCACTGGTCAAGCAGTACCAAAAACTGTTCGCAATGGAAGATGTCGAACTTGAAGTTCGGCCGACTGCCTTGTCCGCTATCGCCAAAAAGGCGCTGGAACGCAAGACGGGCGCCCGTGGTCTACGGTCGATCATCGAACATGCCTTGCTCGACACCATGTACGAACTCCCGGGAATGGAGAATGTCGAAAAAGTCGTCATCGACGAAAACATGATCAACGGCGAAACGTCGCCCCTGCTCATTTACGCTGACCAGCCCAAGGTTTCCGGCTCGAACTGAGCCGGAGGCTCTTGAAAACCGGTTTCCTCATCCCCATCTGGCGGGATACATACCTATTTGAAGGCACGTAATGTCGAACCCCAACACGCTTCCGGAAACCGTCGAACTGCCGCTGCTGCCATTGCGCGATGTCGTCGTCTTTCCGCACATGGTCATCCCGCTGTTCGTCGGTCGCCCGAAGTCGATCAAGGCGCTCGAGATGGCCATGGAGGCAGGCAAGAATATCCTGCTGCTCGCCCAGAAATCGGCCGCCAAGGACGAGCCGGAGCCGGACGACCTGTATCGAATCGGCTGTATGGCCAACATCCTGCAGATGCTCAAGCTGCCCGACGGCACCGTCAAGGTCCTCGTCGAAGGCACGCAGCGCGCCCACGTCGAAGCCATCGACGTGCAGGTCTCAGTCTTCGTGGCAACCGCCACCCCACTGGTTCAACCGGGCGTTGAAGACCACGAGATCGAGGCCATGCGCCGCGCCGTGGTCGCCCAGTTCGATCAGTTCGTCAAGCTGAACAAGAAGATTCCGCCAGAGGTCCTGTCCTCCATCGCCGGCATCGAGGATGCCGGCCGCCTGGCCGACACCATCGCCGCCCACCTGCCGCTCAAGCTCGAGCAGAAGCAGGAAGTGCTCGAAATGGAAAGCATCCGTGATCGTATCGACCGCCTGCTCTCCCAGCTCGAAGCTGAAATCGACATCCTGCAGGTTGAAAAGCGCATCCGTGGCCGCGTCAAGCGCCAGATGGAAAAGAGTCAGCGCGAGTACTACCTGAACGAACAGGTCAAGGCCATCCAGAAGGAACTGGGCGAAGGCGAGGAAGGTGCCGACCTCGAGGAGCTGGACAAGAAAATCGTGGCAGCCGGCATGAGCAAGGAAGGCCTGGCCAAGGCGCAGGGTGAGCTGAAAAAGCTGCGCCTGATGTCGCCGATGTCGGCCGAAGCCACCGTGGTACGCAATTTCATCGAAACGCTGATCGGCCTGCCGTGGCGCAAGAAGACGCGCATCAGCAAGGATTTGCGCGCTGCCGAGAAGATTCTCGACCAGGATCACTATGGCCTGGAGAAGGTCAAGGAACGTATCGTCGAATACCTCGCCGTGCAGCAGCGCGTCGAGAAGGTCAAGGCGCCAATCCTGTGCCTGGTCGGCCCTCCGGGCGTCGGCAAGACCTCCCTCGGTCAATCCATCGCCAAGGCGACCAATCGCAAGTTCGTCCGCATGGCCCTGGGTGGCGTGCGTGACGAAGCCGAAATCCGCGGCCACCGCCGCACCTACATCGGCTCGATGCCGGGCAAGATCCTGCAGAGTCTGACCAAGATCGGCGTGCGCAACCCGCTGTTCCTGCTCGACGAAGTGGATAAGCTCGGCCAGGATTTCCGTGGCGACCCGTCGTCGGCGCTGCTCGAAGTCCTCGACCCGGAACAGAACAACACTTTCCAGGACCACTACGCCGAAGTCGATTTCGACCTCTCTGACGTGATGTTCGTGGCCACGGCCAATACCTTGAACATCCCGGCGCCGCTGCTCGACCGCATGGAAGTGATCCGCCTCTCCGGCTACACCGAGGACGAGAAAGTCAATATCGCCATGCGCTATCTGCTGCCCAAGCAGCTGAAGAACAACGGTGTCAAGAAGACCGAGGCGGCGGTGGCGGAAAGCGCCATTCGCGACATCGTCCGCTACTACACCCGGGAAGCCGGCGTGCGGGCGCTGGAGCGCGAAATTTCCAAGATCTGCCGCAAGATCGTCAAGACCCTGGTCCTCAAGAAGCGTGACTCGAAGATTGCCGTCAATGCCAAGAACCTGGACAAGTTCCTGGGCGTGCGCCGCTACACCTTCGGCATGGCCGAAAAGGAAAATCAGGTCGGCCAGGTTACCGGTCTGGCGTGGACAGAGGTCGGCGGCGAACTGCTGACCATCGAATGCGCCAACATGCCAGGCAAGGGCAACATCATCCGCACTGGCTCGCTGGGCGATGTCATGAAGGAATCGGTCGAAGCCGCCCGCTCCGTCGTGCGTGCCCGCTCGCGTCGCCTAGGCATCAAGGACGAGGCCTTCGAGAAGACCGATATCCACATCCACGTTCCGGAAGGCGCCACGCCGAAGGATGGCCCGTCGGCCGGTATCGCCATGACTACTGCCCTGGTGTCGGCCTATACCAACATCCCGGTCCGCTGCGATGTCTGCATGACCGGCGAAATCACGCTACGTGGCGAAGTGCTGGCCATTGGCGGTCTGAAGGAAAAGCTGCTGGCCGCTGTGCGCGGTGGCGTGAAGACGGCGCTGATCCCGGAAGAGAACGTCAAGGACCTCACCGAGATCCCTGACAACATCAAGAACAAGATCGAGATCGTCCCGGTCAAATGGATCGACCAGGTGCTGGAACGGGCGCTGGAACGCAAGCCGGAAGCCCTGCCGACCGAAGCCGACGCCAATTCCGGCGTGAAGGGTACCGGCGAGGTAGCCGGTTCCTCGACCGTCGTTACTCATTGATTTTGAAGGAAAGGATGCCGGCGGCTTGTACACCGGCACCTTTCAACCCCGTCCTGACCCCGGGTAGTGGCTGAGAATCCGCTTGACACAAGGATTTCGCGGGAGATATAAATCCGTCCTCGCAAAGTTTTCACCACTCCAAATCCTACCTTTTAGGGGACTTTCAAATGAACAAATCTGAACTGATCGACGCCATCGCCGCCCAAGCCGACATCTCCAAGGCTGCCGCCGGCCGCGCTCTGGACGCCGCTGTCGAGTCCATCACCGGCGCCCTGAAGAAGGGTGACTCGGTCAGCCTGATCGGCTTCGGCACCTTCTACGTCGGCGAGCGTGCTGCCCGCACCGGCCGCAACCCGCGCACCGGCAAGACTCTGGAAATCAAGGCCGCCAAGTCGCCGAAGTTCCGCGCCGGCAAGGGTCTGAAGGACGCCTGCAACTAATATCGGCCGGCGCAAGCTTTTGCGCCGCTGAATGGGGTGCTTAGCTCAGTTGGTAGAGCGTCGCCCTTACAAGGCGAATGTCGGCGGTTCGACCCCGTCAGCACCCACCAGACATAGCCTTAAGACCCTGTCCCTGTGGCAGGGTTTTTTATTTCCAAGCGCCGCTGGCAGTGTGGTGTGCGCTCGGGTGAATCCCACCATCGCCCTTCCCTGGGCAAAACCACTGGCCCTGCCCATAAACGCGGTTTTGTTGAATAATGTTGTCATGAACGCGATGACAGAACATGGCAACGACCCCGACAAGAGCGGCGAAGCGCTTAAGGCCCAACGATTCCAGATGCTGGCGGACATCGCCAAGGAACTCTCCGGCGAGGTTGTCTTTCCGACCTATTTCGATGCGGTACTGCGCCTGCGCAAGGCGCTGCAGGACCCGGAACAAAGCATTGCCAGCCTGTCCCGCGTCATTTCGACGGAACCGCTGATTTCAGCCAAACTGTTGCATCTGGCCAACTCGGTCGCCTTCAATCCCAACGGTACGGAAATAGTCGACCTGAAGTCGGCCATCATGCGGCTCGGGCTGAACGTCGTCCACACCACCGCCCTGTCAATCGTCATGACGCAGTTGATGCGGGCCAAGGGTATGGCCGAGTTCGCCGAGACCACCCATGCGCTATGGGAACACTCGATCCAGACCTCGGCTGCGGCTTATGTCCTGGCCAAGGATTGCGGCCGCCTGAACCGTGACGAAGCGATGCTGGCCGGCCTGGTGCACGACCTGGGTGCTTTCTACATGCTTTATCGGGCCACCCAGTACGATGAATTACGCCATCGACCGGACACCATCAAGTATCTGATCATCCAGTGGCATGAAAGCATCGGAGTTTCCCTGCTTGACGCGCTGGGACTGCCGAACGAGATCGTCGAAGCAACGATAGATCATGACCACCTGCGAAGCACCCCGACTGCCATCCGCAACCTGGCCGATGTCGTCTATGTCGCCAACATGCTGAGCGGGGGCCATATCGAATGGCTGATGCAGGACCAGCCCTCCATTACGGCCGAAATAGCGGGCTTCGAAACACAGTACGCCCATTTGCGCACCGAGATCGATGCCTTGGTCGTCGATCTGCGCGGCAGCTTCGCGTAAAGCGGCTCAGCCCTTGCGGCCGTGCCCGGTCTGGACCTGGGTGGAAGCCAGGATGCCGCGCAGGATATTGATCTCGTCCCGCTCCAGGCGAATCCTACCGAATAGGCGACGCAGCTTGGGCAATAGCCGCCCCGGCTGTTGCGGATTGAAGAATCCGGTATCGGTCATCACCCGCTCCAGATGGGTGTAGAGCCCTTCCACCTCGTCGTTGGTAGCAGCCGGTGAGGCAAACGGCGTCGCTACCTGCGCAGTCGGCGGCTGGCCGGCGAAAGCCGCCATGCGGCACTCGTAGCACAGGACCTGCACGGCCGAGCCGAGATTCAACGAACTGAAGTCCGGATTGGTCGGTATGGTCACGGCCGCCTGGCAATGCAGGATTTCCTCGTTGCTCAGGCCGACCGTTTCATTGCCGAACACCAGGGCAACCTCGCCCTCTGCCGCCTCGGCCAGCAGGCGCCCCGCCGTTTCACGCGGCGCCCCGAGCACCGGTCCGATGTCGCGCTGGCGAGCCGACAGCGCAACGGCAAACGAGGCACCGGCCAGTGCTTCGCCCAAGCTGCGCACCACCGTGGCGCTGGCCAGCACATCCACGGCGCCGGTCGCCCGCGTATCGGCCTCCGGATCGGGAAACTGCTTGGGCTCGACCAGATAGAGCCGGGACAGGCCCATGGTCTTCATCGCCCGCGCCGCAGCGCCGATGTTGCCGGGGTGGCTGGGTCGGCACAGCACGACTCTGATACGGGAAAGCAGGAGTTCCGGGTTCATGGTGTAAAATTCGTTCTTTCAAAATATTTCGGGTGGCCTTGGCCGCCCGTTAGCTCTTTAAGCCCATGCATCCAGCTCTGAATATCGCCATCAAGGCGGCGCGCCGCGCCGGCCAGATCATCAACCGTGCCTCCAACGACATCGACCTGCTCAAGGTTGCGTCGAAGCAGCCGAACGATTTCGTTACCGAGGTCGACAAGGCCGCCGAGAAAGCCATCATCGAAACCCTGCAGGAGGCTTATCCGGGGTACGGCATTCTAGCAGAGGAGTCCGGGGTCACTGCCGGCCAGGGCGCGCAGGACGAGTACCAGTGGATCATCGATCCGCTCGACGGCACCACCAACTTCATTCACGGCATGCCGCAGTATGCCGTCTCCATCGCCCTCGCCAAAGGCGGCGTCGTCGAGCAGGCGGTCGTTTTCGACCCCAACCGCAACGAACTGTTCACCGCCAGCAAGGGCGCCGGCGCCTTCCTGAACGAGCGCCGCATCCGCGTTTCCCGCCGCACACGGCTGGGCGAAGCGCTGATCGGCACCGGCTTCCCCTACCGCATGTTCGACAAGATCGACCTCTACCTGGCGATCTTCAAGGAACTGGCCGAGAAGACCGCCGGCCAGCGCCGTCCGGGCGCTGCCTCGCTGGACCTGGCCTATGTCGCCTGCGGCCGTTACGACGGCTTCTGGGAATTCGGCCTGTCGCCGTGGGACATGGCGGCCGGCGCCCTGCTCATTTCCGAAGCCGGTGGCCTGGTCAGCGACCTGCGCGGCGATGCCAACTACCTGGAAACCGGCAACGTCATCGCCGGCACGCCGAAGGTCTTCGCACCGCTGTTGAAGCTGGTCGAAGGACATTTGCCGGAATCGGTCCGCGGCTGATCAAGCGCTGCGAAGAAAAAAGCGCCTGCTGGCGCTTTTTTCATGGCCTCTATCGACACGCCGTCGGCGGAGTCAGCCGGCGTCGTCGTCCTCGTCTCCAGCCTGCAACCACCACAGCAAATCCCCTCCCTGCAAAGGCGTCGGGACCATCTGGTTCCGCTGCCAACGGAAAACCGGCCCGTAGGGAAGGTAGCGGGCCATGACTTCGCCGCGTGAGGTGACCCCGAAGAATGGCCAGCCGGACTGGATACAGTCCCGGATTTGCTCGTCAGTCATTGCTTTCTCCCTGGCTCGCGACGAGAACATATTACGCCCCTTCCTGCCATCCCGCATTTCTATATTCATCGCGGAAAAGCGGCTCACGCTTCAGGTCAAATCTGACTGGCGAACCGCCCCATTTCTGCCGTTTCTGCCGTTTCTGCCGATTCTGCCGATTCTGACCGTCCCACGAAAACATGGCATTCGTTCGCCAACTACATCAGCAAACGGGCGTATGTCTTGCACCTCGTCAGTCTGCTATGACTTAGTTCGGTGGCGGACACCACCCGAGAAAGGTCACACCGTGCTCTAATATGCCATATGCCTGCACCAGCAAGTCGCGGAGGCATTTCTAGGGGGGGTGGATGGAAAAGAGTTCGGAGCCTTTGATGGAGACATGCGGGGACAATCGAGGTCGCTGTCGATGAAAGCACTCCGTGCTTCCGCCGCATTGCTTGCGCTCCGTAACAAGCCGCTGTGGCGTCTGCTCGCGGCTGACAAGGCTCCGCTCATCATGGGCTTGCTCCAAAGCTTGCTGCTCGAGCAGGAGAAAACCCTGTCCAGCTCCGCGTTCCACGAACGCCTAGCAAG
This sequence comes from Azonexus sp., assembly GCA_035298985.1. GTDB lineage: Bacteria > Pseudomonadota > Gammaproteobacteria > Burkholderiales > Rhodocyclaceae > Azonexus. The sequence continues at coordinate 9,170 of DATGXM010000610.1, forward strand.
AGAGCTCGAGGTGCTTCGAGGGCAGGGATATGACCTGCCGCAAACCGCCCAAGGCTATGCTGCAGACTGGATTGCTGAAGGCTGGCTGAGTCGGCGCTTTCCGGCAGGGGCGAGCGAGGAAGAATTCGAGCTCACCGCCGAAGCGGCGGCGTCATTGCGCTTCATCAACAGCATCCTCAAGCCGCGGACGACGGCCACTGAGAGCCGCTTGGCCAACGTGATTCAACAGCTCACCCGGCTGTCTGAAGAAACCGATGCCAACCCCAAGACCCGCATGGCAGCGCTGTTTGCAGAGCGCGAGCGCATCGACGCCGAAATCCGGGCACTGGAGCACGGTGGCGTCAAGACGCTCCCGGACGACCGCGCTCTGGAGCGCGCCCGGGAAATCATCGCCCTCGCCGAGGAATTGGCCGCCGACTTCCGCAACGTGCGCGATGAGTTCGACAAGCTCAATCGCGGACTGCGCAAAAGCCTGATGGAAAGCGATGGCAGCCGCGGCGAAGTCCTGGAAGCCTTATTTGCCGGCGTCGACCTGATTGCCCAAAGCGAGCACGGCAAGACCTTCACCGCGTTCTGGCGGCTGCTCACCGATGGCGAACAGTCCGCTACGCTGCTGGAGTCCCTCGACGAGGTCACCTCGCGCCCCTTCGCCCGCAGTCTGGAGCAGCGCGAACGGCGCTTTCTGCAAAACCTGACGGCGACCCTCATGGCCGAAGGCGGCATGGTGCATGAAATAGTCCAACAATTTGCACGCAGCCTGAAAACTTTCGTTCAGAGCCGTGAATTCCAGGAGCAGCGCAGGCTGCACAGCTTGCTGAAGGAAGCCCAGCAGGTAGCCCTCCAGGGCCGCGATGCTGTTCGCCCGAACGCCACGCTCGATTATTCGTTGCCCCTGACGAGCAGCCGTATCCGTTCGGTCAGCCAATGGGAACTGCACGACCCCAGCCTGAACGTCGCAGATGCCTCGATGCCCGATGCCGCCCCCTCCGAACTCGGTCTTGATGAAGTTGAAGAACTTGTCCGCCAATCGGAAATCGACTTCCGGACGCTACGCCGGCATGTGCAGGAGGTGCTGGCCAGCGTGTCGCAAATCACGGTTGGCCAGATGCTGGAGCGGTTTCCGGCAGAGCAAGGTTTCGGCAGCGTCGTCGGCTATGTCGCGCTCGGCGCCAAGCATGGCGAAGTTGCCCAGGACGGCGAAGTCGTCCGCTGGGTCGGCAGCGATGGGATTCATCGGACCGCCAGGGTCCCCACCATTTACTTTGTCCGGGAGAGGACCATTGAGTTATTCGACGAATGACGGCGTCCAGGCGGAACCGCCGCACGAGCCCGAAGTGTCCTGCACTTCCACCGACACAAGCAGTTCGGATACCTGCGCCTTTCCTGGCGACTTGGGGCGCATCCCACACGAGACCCGGCGGGTACTGGTTCAGCTCCTGCTCGGTCCGGCAGTCGACGGCCGAAGACAGGGCAACCTTTGGGCCGTTCTGCTGCGTGATGAAGCCGTGGTACGGGAACGCCTGCACGAGCTCTTCCTGGAGCTCGTCATCGACTACGAGCAGAAGGTCGCCTTTACCCGGCAAGTGGCTGCCGACGACATCGAAATCCCGGTCTTGTTGCGACGGGCCCACCTCACGTTTCTCGAATCGGTGCTCCTGTTGTTCCTCCGCCAGCGTCTGACCCAAGCCCAAACCCAGTTGGAACGTGCCGTCGTGTCATGGCAGGACATGGTCGAGCATCTGAGCGTCTATGAACGAAGCGGCAACGTCGACCATGCACGCTTCGATAAACAGCGCCATGGCGCCATCGAGAAGGTCAAAAAGCTCAACCTCATCCAGAGAATCCGCGGCGCCGAAGACCGCTTCGAGGTTTCCCCCACATTGAAGCTCCTGTTCCCGGCAGAGGAAATTCAGGCACTGACCCGAACCTACCAGGAGTTAACGCACCCGCCCTCTCCCACGCATTCCGGAAAGACCGATGACATGGCTGACGAAGCCGATGCGCCAGGAGATGACGATGAATAGAGAACCGCAACAAGCTCTGGAATTGTTTGGGGATGGCGCGGATGTCATCAAGCAATTCCGTCTGACGAAGATACAACTATTCAACTGGGGTACCTTCCGAGGGGTGGTCGACTTCACTGTTCCACGAAGCGGTTATCTCCTCTTGGGGCCGTCAGGTTCGGGGAAATCCACCGTTCTGGATGCTCATGCGGCCATACTGACCCCGCCCAAGTGGGTCGACTTCAACGTCGCCGCCCGTGAGGCAGAGCGGCACGGCAAGGACCGGAATCTCATTACCTATGTCCGCGGCGCCTGGTCCCAGCATACCGGAGATAGCGGGGAGCACGTTTCACAGTATCTCCGGCCAGATACCACCTGGTCGGCCATTGCCGAAACCTATCGGGATGGCACTGGCCGGGTGGTGGTGCTAGCCCAGGTATTCTGGGTGCGAGGCAAGACAACCAGCGTCCGTGAAGTCCACAAGCGCTACCTGGTTCTCCAACGGGAATTCGACGTCCGTGAGTTGCAGTTTTTTGCGGACAGCGACTTCGAAGTTCGGCGCTTCAAGTTCGACCTCCCCGATGCGGCGGTCAAGGAGGAGTTCAGCGGCTATCAGGAGCGCTTCCGGCAACTGCTGGGCATCGACAATGAGTGCGCCTTGCGCCTCCTCCACAAGACGCAGTCGGCCAAGAATCTCGGCGACCTGAACATCTTCCTGCGCGATTTCATGCTCGATGCGCCGGAAACCTTCGACTTGGCCGCTAGCCTCGTCGCCCAGTTCCAGGAACTTAATGAAGCACACAGGGCGGTCGTTGAGGCACGCCGTCAAATTGAAACCCTAGTGCCAGCACAGGAGGAAGCTCTCCAACTGGATGCCGCCAAGCGCTCCAGGAATGAGCTTGAAGAGCTCGCCGCTGGCATCGACATTTATCGAGAACGACTGAAGAAGCAACTGCTGAAAACTGCGATTAACGAGCGTTTGAATGCCATTACGGGACTTGAGGCTGAAGTCGCCGCACGGGAAGCTGCGGCGCGTAGCGAATTCGCAACGCTACGCGGCCTCCAGGAAAAGCGCGCCGGGGCGGGCGGCACGCTGATCGAGAATCTGACCGAGCAAATTAGGGAAGCCGAAGAACAACGGAATGCCCGTATCAGTAAGCGCAATAAAGCGCAGTCCGCTTGCTTGGCCATCGGCTGGGAATACCCCAATCACGCGACCGAGTTTGCACGCTGTACCGACGAAGCTCGCCAGGAAATGTTAAACGCCCGGGTATGGCGAACCGAGCATGGCGAGCGAAGCTTTGAGCTCAAACGTGACCTGGAGAACTGCCAGAGCGCCTTCGGGGAAGTGCGCCTAGAAATCCAGGCAATGGAGCGGCAGCGTTCCAACATTCCGTCACGACTGCTCGGGGTTCGGGAGCGCCTGGCTGAAGCTCTGGAAATACCCGAAGACAAATTGCCCTTCGCGGGCGAACTCATCGAAGTCAAAGAGGATGAAGCCGAATGGCAAGGCGCCATCGAACGCGTGATGGGCGGATTTGCGCGCTCGCTGCTGGTTGCGGACAAGTATTACTCGGCTGTCGCCAGCTACCTCAATGCCAACAACATCGGGGAGCGCCTCACCTACCTGCGCGTGATTGACCGCCCTTCTGAGAGTCGTCCGGCGGGACCCGGTTCGCTGATTGTGAAGCTCAACTTTGCCCGAGGACCCTACACGGAGTGGCTGCGAGACGAATTGAAAGCGCATTTCAATTACGACTGCGTCGCCAACATGCAGGCGTTTCGCAACGCGACCCGGGCCATTACACGCGAAGGCCAAGTCAAACACAGCACCACCCGACATGAGAAGAATGACCGTCGCCCGGTCAACGACCAAACGCAATGGGTATTGGGTTTCGACAATACCGCCAAGCTGAATCTGTACAAGGCAAAGGCCCTAGCGCTAGCGGGGGAACATGAGCGTTTACGCAAAATCCTGGAATTGCATACCGAGGCCGGCGCCAAGCGGGAGCAGCGTCTGGTTCATTGCCAAACGCTCACCAACATGGTGTGGGCCGAGGTCGATGTAGAGTCCATTCTGAGTCGCATCGCGGCTCTACAGACACAACTGGAAAATGAGAGAAAGGCTCATCCGGACCTCGCCTCACTCGACCAGGCAATTGCCAAACAACAAGCTGCCCACGAATGGGTCCTCAAATGTCAAAACGAGAGTGCCCTAGCCCTGAAAACCACAGAGGCGGAGCTACTCAAGCTCCAGAGTAGCCTTGATGGCTTGTCTGGACTTGTCAATCTGGCTTTAACGCCGTTTCAGGACCGGGAATTGAAACAGCGCTTTGAAGAAGCGGCCAAGGTCCTCGATTTATCGACGGTCGATTCGGTGACACACCAGGTCGAACGTGGCATCAACAAGGAAACAAGGGACTTGGACGAGCGCATCCATGGGCACGTCAAGGTCATCGAACGCCAGTTTGAGATTTTTGTGAACACCTGGCCAGCCGTGGCGGGCGGGCTCGACCCCACCATGGCCAGTGCCGATGATTTTTTCGCCAAGCTCAAGCGCCTCAAGCAGGATGGCTTACCTGACTTCGAAGAACGCTTCCTGCGGCTCTTGCGCGAACAGAGCGACCAGAACCTGACGCGCCTCTCTACCCAGCTCGACCAGGAGCGCAAAGCCATCCGCGACCGGATGGACTTGGTCAATGAGAGTCTCGAGACCGCCCCATTCGGCCCAGGAACGCACCTGATCATTGAAACCTACGACCGCAGGCTACCGGATGTCCTCGCCTTCAAGCAAAGCCTGAAGGATGCCCTGAGCCAATCGTTCAGCCAAGACAAGGAAATCGCCGAAGCTCGCTTCAAGGTGCTCAACGACCTGGTGAAGCGTTTTTCCAGCCAGGAGACCGTCGACCGCAATTGGCGGGAACTGGTCCTCGACGTTCGACAACACGTCGAGTTCGTCGCCAGAGAACTGGATGATTCCGGCCTGGAAGTCGAGGTCTATCGCAGCGGCGCCGGGAAGTCGGGTGGCCAGCGACAAAAATTGGCCGCCACCTGTCTGGCGGCGGCCCTACGCTATCAACTGGGCGGGCAAGACCGGGCCCTACCGACCTTCTCGACGGTGGTCTTGGATGAAGCGTTCGACAAGGCAGATGCCGAGTTCACGGCGATGGCGATGAACATCTTCAAGACTTTTGGCTTCCAGATGATTGTGGCGACACCGCTGAAGTCCGTAATGACCTTGGAGCCCTTTATCGGCGGCGCCTGCTTCGTTCATATCAAGGAGCGAAAACTTTCTACCGTCATTCCCATCGACTACGACGATGACACTCAGCGCCTGAAATGGAAGCCGGACGATAACGATGACTCGGAAACTGCTGCTCCCTAAACAACTCCGCGAGTTCCTGCTACGCCGCTACAACAATCAGCACAAAGCCTGGTTGCTGGGAGAGGGACAGTGGCCACTGGCGGTTTCCCTGGGCGTGCCGACAGAGCAGGATGTGGCCGGTGATGCCTCTGGGGTTCGGAGGTGGGTCGACGCGTGGGCAACCTGGGCAGGTCCCGGCAAGGTCTCGTGGGTTTCCCGGCAATGGGCACGCCTGGGAACGCATCAACTGCCAGCAAGCCTGGAATTGGCTACTCCGTTGGAAGCGGCCTCCATCCTCGGGCACGGTCGCCAGTGGAGCACAGTTGAGCAGCGTTATCGACGACTGATAGAGCGGTGGCCCCAACTCGCTGGTCAATCGGTCATCGGAAGATATTTCAGCGTTCTCTCCGACTACTCGGACCAAGATTTATCGCGCCTGATAGCCATGCTCGATTGGCTTGAGCAGAACCCGGCATCCGCTCTGGCGCCTCGGCAGTTGCCCGTTGCCGGGCTCGATACCAAATGGCTGGAAAAACGAACCGGACTCATCACTGATTTCTTAAAAAACATCCGGGGCGACGATACGCCTGGAGATTTCTATTCGATTTGTGGGCTGCGACGGCCAGCTCCCCGAATCCGCCTGCGGATTCTTTGCCCCAAGCTTCGTCAGACAGTCGGGAAGCTCAAC
>DATGXM010000611.1:0-1691 GCA_035298985.1 Azonexus sp.
AAGGCTGGCGCGACGATTCGCCGAGCCGGGTCGGTCAGCTGTTCGGCAAGCTGGGCTGGATGGATGCCAAGACCGACATCTCGCTGACCGCCGCGCTGGCCGATACCCAGCTGACGGGCAACGGCTTGCAGGAACGGCGCCTGCTCGACCGCGATTACCGCAGCGTCTACACCAAGCCGGACGAGACGCGGAACCGTTCGCTGTTCCTCAATCTGGCCGCCAGGCACAGCGTCAGTGACGACGTGCTGGTGTCCGGCAACACCTATTACCGCAAGATCAGGACCTCGACCCTGAATGGCGACATCAACGAAGGCGCGCTCGACCAGAACACGTATCTGGGGACTGCCGGCGCTACCGCCATTGCAAACCGCAACTGGCTGAACACGCACGGCTATGCCGGGCAGTTTCCGCTGTTCGCCGAGAACGCGGCCAATACCCCGTTCCCGAAATGGGCCTGTATCGCCCAGGCCGGCCTCAACGACGAACCCGGCGAAAAGTGCAACGGTCTGATTAACCGCACCGAAACCACCCAGGAAAACTACGGCTGGACCGGCCAGTTCACGGTGTTCGGCAAGCTGGCCGGCATGAAGAATCAATTCACCGGCGGCGCCGGCTTCGACGCCAGCCGCATGCATTTCAAGCAGAGCACGCAGCTCGGCTATCTGAATCCCGACCGCAGCATCACCGGCATCGATGCCTTTGCCGACGGCGTGACCGGCGGGGATGTCGATGGCCAACCCTACGACAACCGGGTCGATCTGACCGGCAAGAGCCGCACCGGGAGCCTGTTCGCCACCGACACCGTGAGCTACCGGGACCTGCTCCACGTCACGCTGTCCGGCCGCTACAACGTCACCGTGGTGCACAACCGCGACGCCATCACGCCGGGTGGCGGCAGCGGTTCGCTGGATGGCGATCATCGCTTCAGCCGCTTCAATCCGGCGCTCGGCGTATCGCTGACTCCGAGCCCGGCACTGAATGTCTATGCCGGCTACAACGAAGGCAGCCGCACGCCGACGGCCATCGAGCTCGGCTGCGCCGACCCGGCCAACCCGTGCAAGCTGCCCAATGCCATGGCCGGCGACCCGCCACTGAAGCAGGTGGTGACCAAGACTTGGGAAACCGGTGTGCGCGGCACCATCGGCAACCAGACTCACTGGAATGTCGGCGTGTTCCGCGCTGAAAACCACGACGATATCCTGTTCGTCGCCGACAATACGGCCGGCTTCGGGTATTTCAAGAACTTCGGCAAGACGCGCCGCCAGGGGCTGGAGCTGGGTGCCGATACGCGAGTGGGCAACCTCTCGCTGGCCGCCAGCTACACCTATCTGGAGGCGACCTTCCAGAGCGCCGAAACGATCAATGCCGAAGCCAACAGCAGCGCCGACGCCAATGGCAACATCGCCATCCGCCCGGGCAACCGCATGCCGCTGATTCCGCACCATATCTTCAAGCTGCACGCCGATTGGCGGATCAGCGAGGCGTGGTCGGTCGGCATGGGCATGCTGGGCACCTCGGGCGCACTGGCGCGCGGCAACGAGAACGGCCAGCACCAGGCCGACGGCAGCCATTTCATCGGTTCCGGCAAGTCGGCCGGCTACGCCATTTTCGACCTGAGCGGCAAGTATCGCGCCACGCAGCGGCTGAGCTTCTTCGCGCAGGTGAACAACCTGTTCGACCGCAAGTACGCC
>DATGXM010000612.1:0-9971 GCA_035298985.1 Azonexus sp.
GTCAGCCGCCGTGCGCCAGTCCGGCCAGGTCGCGTTTTCGTTGAGCTGTTGCTTGGCGGTCAGGGCACGGGCAATGTCTTCCGGCGCAAAACCGGCGCGCAGGGCGCCGTCCAGGGCGAGGAGGGCGACGTCGACCCACTCGTCGAGGTCGAGCGGGGTCGCTTCGAGCTCGCGGATTTCCTTGTGCAGGTGGGCGAGCAGTTCCTTGGTGTGGTGGCCGGGGCCGAAGGTCTTTTCGGAAAAGGCCTCGTGGTGGTGCAGGTAGGCGATCAAGTCGAAGCTTTGCAGCGAGGTGGGCATGATGATCAAGGCTCCAGTAACAAAAAGTCCTTTGCTGTCGACAGCCAACCGCGCCTGGTGTGCCGCGGCTAGTCCCAATGCAGTATAGAGTCGTCCAATGCGCTCATGTCGGGCGCCCTCCGGGATGGCCCGGATAGTGTATTGGATGCGCCAGGATGCACGGGTTGGACATTTTTTCAGGAGATGCCATGTTTCTCGCCATGAACCGTTTTCGCATCGCCCTCGGCAAGGAGGACGATTTCATCGCCCACTGGCGCCAGCGCAACAGCTACCTGAGCGAGGTGCCGGGCTTCATCGCCTTCCACCTGCTGCGCGGCGATACCGATGCCGAACGCACCCTGTTCGCGTCGCACACCATGTGGGAATCCGAGCAGGCCTTCGCCGACTGGACGCAGTCCGACGCCTTCCGCAAGGCGCACATGCAGGCCGGCCAGTCGCCGCGCGATTTCTACCTCGGGCCGCCGCAGCTGGAGCTGTTTGAATCGGTGCTCTGAAGGAAGAGGCAGCAACGTTTCAGGGCGTCATTCCCGCGAAAGCGGGAATCCAGAAAATTCGCCGAACTGGATCCCCGCCTACGCGGGGATGACGCTGTTTCAGCGTTTTCCCCTCGGCCTCAGTAACGCGAAAACAAATCGCGGATCTTGCACAGCGTGGTGGTGATGTCGAAGCGCGGATCGGGTAGCGCTTCGCCGGCCAGGATGCGGGTGATGGCGACGGCGGGGTCGCTTTCGCCGGTAAGCAGTACGTCGGCACCGCGTTGGCGCATGTGGCGGATGAAGCCGTCGCCGGCGCTGGCGGTGACCACGACATCGACGCCGTCGAGCGGGTGCGGGCCGTCATCGGCGAAGACGTGCAGGACCTGGTTCTTGTCCAACTGGACGCGCTGCGGGGCTGGCAGCAGCCGGTTGGCATGGTGGTGAGTCAGGTCGTAGAGCAGCCATTGGCGGGTCTGTCCGGCGTGGCCGCTGACCTTGACGAAATCCTGGGTGGCGATGGCAATTTTCACAGGTCGTATCCGTAGGCCTTGATGATTTGGCGGGCTGCCGGGCTGCGCAGGTATTCGAGCAGGGCTTTGGCCGCAGCATTGCCGCTGGCGCGCGTGAGGAGCAGGGCATCCTGGCGGATGGGCTGGTGCTGGCTGGTCGGGACAATCCAGCCCGAACCTGCGGCAATCCGGCCATCTTTCCAGACCTGGGAGAGGGCGATGAATCCCAGTTCGGCATTGCCGCTCTGGACGAACTGGAAGGTTTGCGCAATGTTCTCGCCCTGAACGAATTTCGACTTCAGAGAGTCCAGAAGTCCGGCGCCTTGCAGCACTTCGACGGCAGCCTGACCATAGGGCGCCGTCTTCGGATTGGCGATGGCGATATGCTCGATGCCCCGGTCGCGCAGCACCTTGCCTTCGCCATCCACCTTGCCTTCCAGTGGCGACCACAAAACCAGGCGGCCGATGGCGTAGGTGAAGCGGCTACCGGCGACGCCGTATCCTTCCTTCTCCAGGCGGGCTGGGGTTTCGTCGTCGGCCGCCAGCAAAACCTCGTAGGGGGCGCCATTGACGATCTGCGCATACAGCTTGCCGGTCGCGCCGAAAGACAGAATGAGCTTGTGACCGCTCGTCCGTTCAAATTCGCCGGCGATTTTCTGCATGGGCGCCGTGAAGTTGGCCGCGACGGCCACCGTCACTTCGCCGGCTATGGCGGTCAGACTGGTCAAGATGAGGGCGACAGTGAGAAGAGGTTTGAGCATGGCGTCGTGTTCAGGCATCGAAGTGCAGCGCCAGGCTGGCAAGGGCGCGATTCAGCGGGAGATTTTCCTCTGTTTCGAGGATGCCGGGAACCGGATATGGGTATTCGAAGAACACGCCGTAGGTGCCGGGGTGCTGGCCGTGCAGATAGACGTGGGCGCGCAACCGGTCGAGTTCGGGGTGGCGCAGCGTGACGATGCACGGATCGTGGCCGTCGTCGGGGGCGACGTCGCAGGCCTGGCCGGCGCGCTCATCGAGCGAGACGAGCAGGCGGCGCAGGGCGCGGTCCTTCGGCAGCGACCAGGGATTGGCGTTCATGGCAGCAACTCCGGCGTGATCTGGGCCAGCCAGGTGGTGATGCGTTCCTCGGTCAGCGCCGGCTGGTGGTGCTGGTCGAGGGCGAGACCGAGGAATTCGTCGCCATCCACCGCCTGCGAGGCGGCGAAGGCGTAGCCGGCCGTCGGCCAGCGGCCGACCAGACGGGCGCCGCGGGCGGCAAAGGCGTCATGGAGCAGGCCGATGGCTTCGACAAACTCGTCCGGGTATTTCTTCTGGTCGCCAAGGCCGAAGATGGCGATGGTCTTGCCGCTGAGGTCGACGGCAGCCAGCTGCGGCACAAATTCCTCCCAGCTCGGCTGGCTAAGCCCGCTCGATTCGCCGGGCAGCATGCCGTCGCCCAGGGTCGGGCTGCCGACGATCAGCGCGTCGTAGGCGAGAAAGTCGGCCAGCGTGGTGCGCCCGATATTGACCGGCGCATCGACGAGACCAGGCAACTGCGCGCCCAGCTTTTTGGCGATCTGCTTGGCGATCAGCCGGGTGCGCCCGGTGTCGGTGCCGAAGAATATGCCGATCCTGGCCATGGCTTATACAGTTTCCGGTTCGACCTGGGTCAGTTCTTCCGGCAGGCAGCCGACCGGGTGGCCAAGGCTGCCGTCGGGGCCGTTCTCGAACTGGACGAGGTAGATTTCCTGGCTTTCGTCCATCTCGGCGACGCCGAAATGCACCACCACGCCGCGCATGCCGGCCGGGGCGATGAGGCCTTCCTCTTCGGCGATGCCGGGCATGCCGCCATCGTTCAGGATGTCTTCGGCGGCGAAGACCATGTCGCCGATTTCGTATCTGACGGTATCCATGATCTCAGGCCCACACGTCGACCGGGGCGAGCAGGCGTTCGACCGGCTGGTCGAACATCAGGTGCTCGTCGATGATCACGCCGACATCCTCCGGCTTGACGCCGGTGTACATGACGCCTTCCGGATAGACCACCACGCTCGGGCCGAGGTGGCAGGGGCCGAGGCAGCCGGTATTGGTCAGCTGGAAGCCGGAGGCCCACAGGTTGCGGGTGGTGAATTCGTCCGAAAAGGCCTGCCAGGTCTGGCCGCAGCCCTTGTCCTGGCAAGAGCCGCGCGGGTGGCCCTGGGGGCGGCCCTGGACGCAGACGAGGATGTGTTTCTTCGGTTTGGGCATGGCGATCTATCTCCTTGGCGATGTGCTTCTCATTGCAAGGCGAGTGCCAGGACGGTTGTCACGAAAAATCAGTGGCTTACGAATTTTAGCCGTGTCAGGTTTGCGACAAAGCGGGCGACGAATCATGCGCTGCACCATTATTGCCGTGCCTGAGCCAGGTATGCACCAGTGAATTGCGCGCATGGATGCCCATTATTTCTACGGTTTTGCTAAGTGATTGTTTTTTCGGGACCGATATGGCGCTGCAGCATCCGGCATGTTTTTCGCTGTGGGATTGCACCCCCATCCCCGACGGGGAATCGCCAAAAACAAGGAGAAATCATGTCGATGGAAAAGAGCATGGAAATGGCCCAACTGCTCGCACGCTTCAAATTGCACGTGAAGCGCGCGTTGGCCGAGTCGGTCGATCTCGAAGCACTCACCCGCGATCCAATCTACGCCCGGCGCCGCCTGTCGGAAATTGAAGAGGCGGCAGGCGACGAGGAGTTACTCATCATGGTCCTCCGACTGCGCGACCTGCTATTGCCCGCCGTCGAGGCAACGCCAGAAGTTGCCGTCCCAACCCATGAGCCAGCACCCGAGCCGCCAGGCAAACGGGAAACGCGAAGCTACCTGATGGGAGCGCGGGCCTGGTAGGTCGGGGGGGGGGACTGGCTTCCTTCAGGCGAAAGTGCTTTGGAGTGAAACGAGGTGTGCTGCAATTCCCGTGATAGGCGCAATCGGCTCGTTTATGTTCCATGCCCCTAAGGCTTACCGTGCCCGCAAGCTATCGACAATTGCATCCCACCAGGCGATGGATTCTTTTTCGGTTAAAGATGGATCGAGATATGCATTCGTTTGTTTGTCCTGAAGCCCGCCCACCGACATGTTGATGGCAATGACCGGGCGGTTCAGGTTCGACGGTTCGGTGATCAATGTTTCGGCGACGAAATAACGTTGGACCTTGCCGTCCTGCTTGCCGGAATCCAGTAGTTCTTCGCCCGGTCGGCCGGCCATTTGACGCTTGCCTTTACGCAGGGGCTTCGAACTGAAGTCAAGGGCGCGCAGCAAACCCGCTTTGCCGGAAACCCGGGCCAGTAGACCGCCATCACCCTTCTCTGTCAGGGAATTCATGTCGATGTGGATACTGACGTCCGGGTGTTTTTCACTGATGAAATAAACCGAGTAGACCTCGCCATCCTGTTTGTCGTCGATTGCCAGCGTACCTAGGCAGGAGCTGCGGCCTGCCTGCTCTGGCGTGGCGACATAGCGGGTGTTGTTGGCGATGCGAGTTAGTTGCGATTCGAAGAAGGAAAGTGGTCGAGGCTCAATATCATCTGAATACTTTTTGTTTTGCAGCCTAGCGATAGCCTCACCGCGTTGAGCGAAAAGATGCAGTTTTAATGAATCCACATCCCGAGCACTGATATATGACTCGACAAGATAAGCATCTCTATTCACCTCCTTGACCGCCGCGAGCATGTTTTTGGAGGGGGATCTGAAATGCTCGTCATTTACCAATGCTGATTTTTCAGCCCCTACCAAGCGCTCCAAAGACGGTGAATCTCCACGCTGGCGGTGGTTCTGGATTTCCACTTTCTGAAAATTCTTGTCCAGCCCGTAATACAGGGCCATGTAACTGCCCTTGGTCATCACAAACTCTTCCGGCAAATCGATCTGGTAGCGACCGATACAGTGGGTGCGCATTTCGGGGAGTTCGATGGTGTCGTTCATGAAAAATCCTTTGCCGGCGTGGGCAGTAGCGGTAACGGCGATCAGCAGCGCGGCGGCTACGCGGGCAACAATGGTTTGTGTAGTTCTCACGCGGGCACCTTGGCCGATCCGGCGATCTTGTTGATAGAGAACAGGCTGGCTTGTTGAACCTCGGTATTCTTGTACGCCGGTTCGTGCCCAAAACCGGTAAGCCGGAATTGTTGCCTGATGTTGCCCTTGCCTTCCTGAAGCGGCGCCGCACCGGAGCTTTCCGGGACCGTACCATCGCCTTTGCCATCCTGTAGCAAGCAATGAAGCTCCCAATGGCTCGTTTGATAAACATGGGACATGCCGTGGTCATGGCTGGGGGTCATCTCCGCGCGGCCGCCCACATATTCCGGCGTACTGCCGGCACCGCGTATGTCCCCGTGAGGCAGCGCAGATACGTCATCCAACGATGGTCCTGTACCACTCCTTGGCGTGTACCCCGTCTTTACTCGCCAGACGACCTTCTCGAAACTCGGCTGTTTGGGATCTGCGCCGTAGATGACGTAGGTGCTGGGGTGGTACTGATTAATCAATCCGGAATGAAACTGTTCAGCCAATTTAACGTTGATGAGAAAATCCCCCCATTCAATCGGCGCCCCTTCCTTCGGCGACAGCCACGCTTCATTGACCAAGCCCCACCACTGTTTCTGTTCTCGGTAAATCTGGTCGTAGGCGGTACCGCCGGATGGCAATTGATGTTGTGTCTGCCCTTTGGCATCTTCAATGCGTAGCCAGCCCTCCGCGTAGGTATGTGCCGGCAACAGTTGCAGTGCGCCCGGTGCTTGCGCGAAGATGGCCGTTACCTCCTGTCCGGTACTGCCAATGACCAAGCCGGCGCCAAAGTCTTCATCGCGCATGCCGATCTTGCAACGGCGGTAGGCTACGGCAGCCCCATTCGATGGCATTACGCCATGCACGATCCCGGCGATCTTGTCTGACATACCGGATAACTGGACGCAGGCACGGGCAACGAGACCGCCCATCGAATGGGTGACTAGCAGCACCTGTTCGCAGCGGTATTGCCCCTTGTTATTTTCCCGAATGACCGATTCGATTTTCGCTTTAAGTAGTATTGCGGCGTCGTCGTTACTGCCTAGCCAGTTATAGCCACAAGCGTGTACTGGCATCAGGAATTTGGCACGGGCAATCAGATCATCGGTCATGATCGGTTGCAGTGGCAACCGCTCTGCGCCAAATGGTTCGCCTCGCATACCCATTTTGATACCGGGAAACAATTTGGGTTTGTCTCCCGGTTTGGGGGGGGCTGACATCGTGGCTTCGGCCTGGTGATATTCCTGCCATTGCGCCGGGTTACCCTCTTTGGGGTTCAGTTCTTCATCGAGCCAGAGCAGGTACTTCTGATACGAGCCTTGACCGACCTCGCCCCATCCTCGGGACCTGTAAGTATCCTCAGTGTGCCGGCCATTCTTTGGGAGTTTGCCTGAGTCATCGACCTCGCAGCGATCCGGATGAAGCAGTTGCTGACGGGGGCCAGGCCCTTTTGTTGCAAATTTGGTTAACAATCCCCAAGGTATGCCGCCAATCCCTTCATCCAAGCGCCACACTGGCTTCCCATCTTCCACCGATTTCAGGTTCGACCCCATGATTCCTGGCACAAAAATTACCGGCAGTACGTTAAACGGCCCTGCGATCAGACGAACGATATCGGTCAGCTTGGACGACGTTAGCGTCCATTCAAAAACCGGTTTCCCGGATTTGTCGATTTGCGCTTGCTGGCTTCGCTCGTCATCTGGAGGAACAGTGATCATCAGTTATCTCCTCCATTAATACGCCCCAATATACGGATAGCGAGCTTTTCGACATTGAATCCTTGTTGAAGCGGAATCATCCCTTGGCTATCGGTTACCACGGCGGTCTTCGTGCCATCTGGTTTAATGATTTCGAGTCTGATATTGGCCAGAGGATCGCCTGCATTGTCAGTTAGTTGGAATTTTTCATCGAAGAGCATTGATTCTCTCGGCATTTCAGGTAGTTGGGTCGATATATTCGCCGGCCCACTAAACGACTTCTTGCTCGCATGCACCGTAATCGTCCCCGGACACTGCACGGTAATGCCGCCATCGATGGTGATTGAAGCGCCGCCGGCAACGGCGAGGTGAATCTTCTTCGCTGCCGCGAAATCGATGTGCTGGGTGGCGGAGACGAGCTTGATGTCTTTCTTGGCCAGAAACTTCATTTCGTCGCTTTGCGCCTGCAGGTCGATGTCGTCTTTGGCAGCGATGAGCTTGATGCCGGTGTTGCCTTCGCCCGGGGCGACGGCACCCGCAAGGAGGCCGATGGCCTGGCCGGCGTGGATGCGGGTTTTGCCGGCGATGGCGAAGTTGCTGTCCTCGCCGCTTTCCATGACCAGCGTTTCGCCGTTGGCGAATTGAAGATTCTGTCCGGCGATGGTGCCGATGCCGGCCTTGCCGGACTGGATGACGGCCGGGTCGGTAAGGTGAGGGCGTTTGTCCGGGCTGGCGTTGATGGTTTTCTGCCCGGCGTCGTTTCGGGCGCTGTCCTGATCCTTGGCGTCGACCATGCCGCTAGCGATTTTGTGCAGGGCATTGATAGGAGCAGCTTCCGGATCGGCCTTGCTTTGCTTTGTGCCTTGCGTGCCGAGGTGGCCGGCAACTTGTACGGTCTGGTGGGTTGCGGCTGCCCGGTTGAGCGTTTCAGCAAGCTGGCTGGCTTGCTTGAGCAGCGCCATGGCCGGCGCCATGTCGCCGGCGGGTTGCGCCGGCGTGGCAGGCCAGGTGGTCATGACCAGGCCTTGCCCGGCGCGCAGGGCACCCCAGGCGTCGGTGCGCAGTTCGATGCCGGTGCCGCGGAAGCTGCCCCGGTAGTTGTCGGCCTGGTGTATCAGGTGGCCGAGGTTTAGTTCGCTGGCGTGTTGGGTCGTCTTGAGCTGCACGCGCTGCTGTTGGTCGGTGTCGTCCAGGACGAGCTGGGAATAGCCGGCGCCGCCGAATTCCTTGCTCTTGAAGCCGCTGAGGGCGGCTGGGTGGTTGTGGCTCTCCGCAGCATTGCCATGCCAGGCTGGGCTGTTGCCGCTGGCGGCGTTGCCCTGGCCACTGGGCATATGGTCGGTGGCCGGGTCGAACAGCGGGGCGCCGGCCTGGATCGTGCCTTCGCCGCCCGGTGTGGCGGTGACGCCGCCTTCGCCCTGCCCGTTGTAGAGCGCGCCGAGGATGACGGGGCGGTCGATGTCGCCGCCCAGGAAGTCAACCAGCACTTCCTGCCCGATGCGCGGCAGCCACTGCCAGCCCATGCCGGGACCGGCTTGCCGATTGAGGACGCGGACCCAGCAGGTGTCCCTGTCATCGGGCGCTTCGGCCTGTTGCCAGTGGAAGCGGACCTTGACGCGGCCCAGGGCATCGCACCAAAGCTCGTCGGCACCATTGGCCGCGGTTTCCCCGTCTGGCCCGACCACCAGCGCACTCATCGGGCCGGGAGCGGTCGGGCGCGGGTTGAGGCGGGCACCGCTGCGGTCTTCGAGTTGCGGACGCCACGGCGCGTTAGCGGCGTGCGCATCGAAGCGATTGCCGTAGCCGCGTTCGACCGCCAGTTTCAGGACTTCGGCCGGGAGTCGCAGCGGAGCGTGGACGGGATACACCGTTTCGCCGGTGGCGAGGTTCTGACCATCAATTCGCAGGGCTTCGCACCCCAGGCGCTGGGCAATGGCGGCCATGGCTTGCGCACAGAGGTTGTTGATGCCGACATGGGTGACGTCGGTGGCCAGGTAACGCCGTTCGGCTTCGGGCTGGGTGGGATCGAGCGGCAGGCCGATCAGCTCGAAGGCGCTGCCGGGGCGCAGGCTGCGTACCGTGCTGCGGCCAAGCCAGTTGCTTTGCCGGGCTTCGCGGGCTTCCATGGCGAGACGGCCGTAACGCTCCGCTTCCGCGGCATCGGCCCAGGCGTAGAGTCCGGGATCGTCGTAGCTCTCAAGAAGAGGGGCATGTTCACCACCGATCGGGGTGGCGCCGGGGATGTTCTGGCTGACGCTCTTCTTGGCCTTGTAGTCGTAGCTGATGGCGGTGAGGTGGTTGCTGGTCAGCCTTCGTTCCTGGCCGAAAGCGAGGACGGCGTCCTGGTCCTCTTGGGAATCGGCGCGATGAAAGCGGATACCCCGCCCGCCGCTGGCGGATTGCGAGACGATGTCTTCCGGAAAACGCTGGCTGTCGGCAAAGAGGCGCAGGCGATGGCCGGCCGGGGCTTCGCTGTCTTCATCGACACACCAGCCGATGCCTTCTTCGGCCAGCAATCGCGACACGAAGGCATAGTCCGATTCGCCGTATTGCACGCAGTAGCTGCGCGGCCGGGTGTCGGCCAGAAAGCCGCCCACCTCGTCGGCCCATTGCCAGGCGGCGACATCGGCGTAGTCGGCAAAAACGGCTTCGACAATCTGGATGACGGTCTTGTCCTGGAAGACGCGGTTGTGCCGGCCGCGCCCGAGCAGCCAGATCCAGGGTACGACGGTCAGGCGGTAACGAGCGAAACCGCCGTCGCTGCCAAGCTTTTGCGCGGCGCGGACGAGGCCGGTACGACGATGCTGCTGGCCATCGGACAGGCGGGTGCCGAGGCTGACAGGCCGACCAAGAAAACGTTTGAGTTCGAGGTAGGCATCGGCCGATAGCAGGTCGATGCACAATTCAAAGCCGCCGGAAAGCGTTTCCCTGCCCCACCAGGCTTCCACCGGCAGGTCCGGCCCGGAGTCATC
>DATGXM010000613.1:0-7448 GCA_035298985.1 Azonexus sp.
CCTGCGCCGGCAATTTGCCGGGCGACGCATCCTGCTCGTCGAGGACGAGCCGATCAATCAGGAAGTCGCCCTCATGCTGCTCCAGGAAATCGACCAGCAGGTCGATGTCGCCAGCGACGGGATCGAAGCCGTCGCGCTGGCGACAGCCCATGCCTACGACCTGATCCTGATGGATATGCAGATGCCGCGCATGGACGGCCTCGAAGCGACCCGCCAGATCCGCCGGCTGGCGCGGCACGCCCGGACGCCAATCATGGCCATGACCGCCAATGCCTTTGCCGACGACCGGCAGCGTTGCCTGGCCGCCGGCATGAGCGATTTCGTCGCCAAGCCGGTCGAACCACGCATGCTGTTTGCCGCCGTACTGCGCTGCCTGCAGGCCAGCGAGGGGCTTCCGCCTGGCCAGCACTGACTGGCCACCGACCGGCCACTGACCGGTCATCAGGGCAGCTTACACAGTCGGGAAAAAGGCTGGTTCCACGTGGAACCTCAGCGCGTCGCCGTCGCTCCCGGCAACTGGCAGGACAGTAGCGCGGCGCGAACGGCATCGATGGCCTGCGGCCGCGGAAAGGTGACCCGCCAGACCAGACCGACGGTACGTTTCGGCTGCACGCCAGCAAAGGGCAGCACCTTGACCAGCGGCTCCTTGGCGACCAGCGGATCGGCCGCCGTACTCGGCATCACCGCCACGCCGGCACCGCTCGCCACCATGTAGCGGATGGTTTCCAGCGAGCTGCCTTCCAGCGAGTGCTCCAGGGCGTCCGGCGCATTGAGGCGGGGGCAGGATTCGAGCACCTGATCGCGGAAACAGTTGCCCTGGCCGAGCAGCAGCAGGTTCTGGCCGTCCAGTTCGTCACCATGCACGTCGCGGCGGTTGGCCCAGGCATGGCCGGCCGGCACGACGATGCGGAAAGGCTCGTCATAGACCGGCTGGGCGACCAGCCCCGGTTCGGCGAAAGGCAGCGCGATGACGATGACGTCCAGTTCGCCGGCCTTCAGGGCCGGGATCAGGTTGCCGGTGAAATCCTCCTTGAGGAAGAGCGGCATTTTCGGCGCCTCGCGATTGAGGGCCGGGATCAGCTGCGGCAACAGGTAGGGCGCGATGGTGTAGATGATGCCGACGCGCAGCTGGCCGGTCAGCGGATCGCCGGTCGCCTCGGCGATCTCTTCCAGCTTGACCGCCTCGTCGAGCACTCGCCGCGCCTGGTCGACCAGGCGTTCGCCGAGCGGCGTGATGCGGATTTCGTTGGTGCCCCGCTCGAACAAGGGCGCACCGATCTGCCCTTCGACCTTCTTCAGCGCCACCGACAAGGTCGGCTGGCTGACGTGGCAGGCCTCGGCCGCCTTGCCGAAATGCCGGTCGCGGGCCAGGGCCACGATGTAGCGCATTTCGGTCAGGGTCATTGGGTATAGCCCAGTTTTTGCAGGTCGGCGGCCGACAGCCAGCGCCATTCGCCGGGCTTCAGGTCGGCCGGCAGGGTCAGCTCGCCCACCGCCTCGCGATGCAAGGCTTCGACCCGGTTGCCGGCCGCCGCCACCATGCGCTTGACCTGGTGGTACTTGCCTTCGGTGACGGTCAGACGCAGCAGGTGGTCGCCGGCGATTTCGGCCGCCGCTGCGGCAATCGGCTCCGGCTCGTCGTTGAGCAGCACACCGGCGAGCAGCTGGTCGATCTGCGCCTGGTCGAGCGGATGCTTGGTGGTCGCCAGATAGACCTTGGGCACCTTGCGTTTGGCCGACGACAACTGGTGGTTCAACTGCCCGTCATCGGTGATCAGCAACAGGCCGGTGGTGTCTTCGTCGAGGCGGCCGATGGGCTGCACTTCGCGTTCGCGCAACTGGATGGGCAGCAGTTCGAGCACCGAGGGGTGGTGCTGCGGCTTGCGCGAGCACTCGTAGCCGGCGGGCTTGTGCAGCATCAGGCTGGCGAATTCGGCATAGGGCCAGTCGACGCCATCGACGGTGAAAACGAGGTTGTCGGTCGGGATGTCGGCAAAGGGGTCGTCGCACAGCTGGCCATTGACGGCGACCCGCTCGTTGCGGATCAGCCCCCGGCAGCCCTTGCGCGTGCCGAAGCCGTGTTTCTGGAGGAGTCGTTCAAGTTGCATGGGCGGGATGCTAACATCGGCCCATGAATTTCGAACATCTCATCCAGATCAACGATCTGCAAAACCCGCTCATCGTCGTGCTCAGCCGCGACCAGCTGTGGCAGGGCCTGCTCCACCGCGTCGAAGACGCCACCCCCTTCCTGCCCGGCCTGGAAAGCTGCACCATCGTCGAGCGCCATGCCGACCACCTGTTGCGCAAGCTCGACTTCGGCCCGGCGGTGATCGAGGACCGCGTCACCCTGAGCGAGCGACAATGGGTCCGCTTCGACATCCTGCCCAACGAGCAGCACGCCGGCGGCAGCCTGACCATCTCCATCGAGGAGCCGGAACCGGACGCCCTCTTCCTGCGCTTTGCCTACACCACCAGCTTCGCCAGCAACCCTAACTCGGAAGACCGGGCCTACATCGATTACATCAAGTCGGCCTATCACCAGTCCGACATCGACTGCGTGCGCATCATCCGGACCCTGGCCGCCGGCGGTTCGCCGCAATAAGACCGCAGGCTCGCCATGGACAAGCTGAGCGGCGAACTGCAACGCCTCCATTTCCTGCCCGAACAGCATGGCGAAGCCCGGCAATCGGCGCTGGTCATCGCCTTCCGGCGCGCCGCCGACTGGGAATCGGCAGCGCTACTATGGCACGCGGTGCAGGACGAACTCGACCTGCCGGCCCCGGCCGTGTCCATCGACGGCCAAGGCTACCGCCTGTGGTTTTCGCTGGCCGAGCCGGTCGACGACCAGCAAGCCAGGCGCTTCCTCGACGGACTGCGACGCCGCTACCTGGCCGACCTGCCGGCCTCGCGCCTGGAATTCGGCCTCACCGGCGACCTGCCGCCCTGCCCGCTGGCCGAACCGGAGCGCTGGGCCGCCTTCATCGACCCCGGCATGGGCAGCATGTTCACGGCCGAACCCTGGCTGGAAATGGCGCCCAACCGCAACCAGCAGGCCGATCTGCTGGCCGGCTTCGCCAGCATGCGGATGGGAGATTTTGTCCGTGCCCTCGCCCTTCTGCAGCCGGCCGACGGCCAACTCGCCGAAGATCATGACGAAGCGGCTAAGTTGCCCGCTTCAGCCCTCTCCCTGCCCGGGCCGTTCACCGACCCCAAGCTGTTTCTGCTCGCCGTGATGAATGACACTAGCGTCAGCCCGCAGCTGCGCATCGAAGCGGCCAAGGTATTGCTGCCGTATTTCGAGAAAGCCCTCTAGGCAAGCGGACACAAAAAAGCCGAAGGAAAAACCTTCGGCCTTTTGCTGGGGCCGGCACGCCGGCCGATAGGGCGCCTTACTCGACGCCTTGCGACGCCAGGTAGTCCTCGTAACCGCCCAGGTAATCGACGATCCTGCCGTCGCCCTTCACTTCCAGCACGCGGGTGGAAAGCGACGAAACGAATTCGCGGTCGTGCGACACGAAGACCAAAGTGCCGGGGAATTTTTCCAGCCCGGAGTTCAGGGCTTCGATCGATTCCATGTCGAGGTGGTTGGTCGGCTCGTCCATCAGCAGGACGTTGTGCTTGGACAGCATCAGCTTGCCGAACAGCATGCGGCCCTGCTCGCCGCCGGAAATGACGTTGACCGGCTTCTTGACCTCGTCGCCGGAGAACAGCAGACGGCCGAGCGTGCCGCGGATCAGGGTTTCCAGGTCGCCACCATCCTCGATGGTGGCGCGGGCGTAGCCGGCGATCCATTCGGTCAGGCTCTGCGTGCCGGCGAATTCGGCGCTGTGGTCCTGCGCGTAGTAGCCAGGATTGGCCTTTTCCGCCCACTTGATGCTGCCGAATTGCGGCGTCAATTCGTTCATCAGCAGCTTCAGGAAAGTCGTTTTACCGACGCCGTTTTCACCGATCACGGCAATCTTTTCACCGGCATTGATGGTCAGCGTCAGGTTGTTGAAGATCTTGCGGTCGCCGCCTTCGTAGGCAAACGAGAGATTTTCGATCTCGACCGCCTGGCGGTGCAGCTTGGCCTTTTCGTCGTAGTCGAAGCGGATCCACGGATACTGGCGCGACGACGGCTTGACGTCTTCCGGCTTCAGCTTGTCGATCAGCTTCATCCGGGAAGTCGCCTGCTTGGCCTTGGAGGCGTTGGCCGAGAAGCGGCGGACGAAGGTCTGCAGTTCGGCGATGCGCTCCTTGGCCTTGGCGTTGGCGTTCTGCTGGCGCTCGCGGGCGGCCTGCGCGGCTTCCATGAAGTCGTCGTAGTTGCCGGCGTAGGTGGTGATCTTGCCGTAGTCCAGGTCGGCCATGTGGGTGCACACCTGGTTCAGGAAGTGGCGGTCGTGGGAGATGATGATCATCGTCGAATCGCGATTGTTCAGCACGTCTTCCAGCCAGCGGATGGTGTTGATGTCGAGGTTGTTGGTCGGTTCGTCGAGGAGCAGGATGTCCGGATTGGCGAACAGCGCCTGGCAGAGCAGCACGCGCAGCTTCCAGCCGGGCGCCACTTCGCGCATCGGGCCGTTGTGCTGTTCGGTCGGGATGCCGACGCCGAGCAGCAGTTCGCCGGCGCGCGATTCGGCGGTGTAGCCGTCGTATTCGCCGACCTTGCCTTCGAGTTCGGCGGCACGCATGTAGTCGTCTTCGCTGGCTTCCGGATTGGCGTAGATGGCGTCGCGTTCCTGGATGGCGGCCCACAGTTCCTCGTGGCCCATCATCACAACGTCGAGGACGCGCATGTCTTCGTAGGCGAACTGGTCCTGGCGCAGGTAGGCCATGCGCTCATGGACGTCCTTCGAGACGTTGCCGGCCGACGGTTCGAGCGCGCCGCACAGGATCTTCATGAAGGTCGACTTGCCTGCTCCGTTGGCGCCGATCAGGCCGTAGCGATAGCCCTCGCCGAACTTGACGTTGACGTTCTCGAACAGGGGTTTGACCCCGAATTGCATGGTGATGTTGGCGGCGACGAGCACAGCGGTTCCGATCTCAAATTACGCTAAAACGAAGGGGCGAATTTTACCTGTTTTCAACGGTTTGACCGCCGAATGGAGCCCCTATTTGTGCACTGCGGTGTAAGATTTGCGGCCACAATAAAAATTCCCTGGGAAAGAGACAGCACATGGTTCCCCACCTCACCACCGCCCTCACCGGCCCCTTACTCGAACTGGAGCGCCGCTTCCTGGCTGCCAGTCCGCAGATCGAACACTGGCTGCGCGGCCAGTGGCTGGAACACACACCGCCCTTCTATTCGTCGGTCGACCTGCGCAATTCCGGCTTCAAACTGGCGCCGGTCGATACCAATCTCTTCCCCGGCGGCTTCAACAACCTCAATCCGGCCTTCCTGCCGCTGTGCGTGCAGGCGGCGATGAGCGCCATTGAGAAATTCTGCCCGGATGCACGCAGCCTGCTGCTGATCCCGGAAAACCACACGCGCAACCAGTTCTACCTGCAGAATGTGGCGCAGATCGCCGCCATCCTCAAGCAGACCGGCCTCAACGTGCGCATCGGCACGCTGCTGCCGGAAATCGACAAGCCAACCACCATCGATCTGCCCAACGGCCAGAGCCTGCTGCTCGAACCGCTGGTCCGCACGCCTTACCGGCTCGGCCTGGACGGTTTCGACCCCTGCGCCATCCTGCTCAACAACGATCTGTCGGCCGGCATTCCGCCCATCCTGCAGGGCCTCAATGAGCAGGTCGTGCTGCCGCCGGTGCATGCCGGCTGGGCGGTACGCCGCAAGTCCAACCACTTCGCCGCCTACGACCAGGTCGCCAACGATTTCGCCAAGGCCATCGGCATCGACCCGTGGCGCATCAACCCGGCCTTCTCGGTGTGCCGCAGCATCAATTTCCACGAGCGCCAGGGCGAGGAATGCCTGGCCGCCAACGTCGCCGCCGTGCTCGACCTGGTCAAGGAAAAGTACCGCGAATATGACATCGCCGAGACGCCCTACGTGGTGGTCAAGGCCGACGCGGGCACCTACGGCATGGGCGTCATGACGGTGCGCGACGCCGACGAGGTCATTGCGCTCAACCGCAAGCAGCGCAACAAGATGAGCGTGGTCAAGGAAGGCCTGGAAGTCTCCGAGGTGCTGATCCAGGAAGGCGTCCATTCCTTCGAGACGGTCAAGGATGCCGTCGCCGAGCCGGTGATTTACATGATTGACCGCTACGTGGTCGGCGGCTTCTATCGTGTCCATACCGGGCGCGGCAAGGACGAGAACCTCAACGCGCCGGGCATGCACTTCGAACCGCTGGCCTTCGAGACCGGCTGCAACCTGCCCGACTACCGCTGCGGCAATCCCGATTCGCCGCCCAACCGCTTCTACGCCTACGGCGTGGTCGGCCGCCTGGCCTGCCTGGCCGCCGCCATCGAACTCGAGCGCACGGCGCCCGAGAACGACGAGGATTGATGGCCCAGCAGCTCCACTTCGAGAAGCACCTGCTCGGCGGCAGCAGCCAGTCGCTGAAACTGGCTTTCGTCGTCGATCCGCTGCCCGAACTGAAGGCGTGGAAGGATTCGTCGGTGGCCATGATGCGCGCCGCTGAGAAGCACGGCCACGAGGTGTTCGCCATCGAATCCCGGACGCTGGGCTGGCGCAAGGCCGACGCGGGGCATGCCGGCGGCGTGTCGGGCGAGGCCCTGCACCTGCATCTGCGCCCCGACGACCACGACTGGTACCGCGAAACCGGCCGCGCCTGGATGCCGCTCACCGCCTTCGACGCGGTGATCATGCGCAAGGACCCGCCCTTCGATTTCGAGTACTTGACCGCCACCTGGCTGCTCGAACGAGCCGAAGCCGACGGCGTGCGCGTGGTCAACCGGCCGCGCGCCCTGCGCGACCACTCGGAAAAGCTGGCGATCATGGAATTCCCGGACTTTGCGCCGGCCACCCTGGTCAGCCGGGACCTGGCGCAGCTCCAGCATTTCATCGACGAGGAACGCGACGTCATCCTCAAGCCGCTCGACGGCATGGGCGGCAGCCAGATCTTCCGCGTCCACCGCAACGACCCGAACCGCAATGTCATCCTCGAAACGCTGACCCAGGAAGGTGCCCGCACCGTCATGGCGCAGCGCTACCTGCCCGAGATCGCCCACGGCGACAAACGCATCCTGCTCATCGCCGGCAAGCCGGTGCCGTGGTGCCTGGCGCGCATCCCCAAGGCCGGCGAAACGCGCGGCAACCTGGCGGCCGGCGGCACCGGCATCGCCCAGGAACTGTCCGGCCGCGACCGGCAGATCGCCGAAGCGCTCGGTCCGGTGCTGTTCAAGCGTGGCCTGATGCTGGTCGGCCTCGACGTGATCGGCAACCACCTCACCGAAATCAATGTCACCAGCCCGACCTGCATGGTCGAAATCCGCCAGCAATCGGGTTTCGACGCGGCCGGCGCTTTCATCACCGCCCTCGA
>DATGXM010000614.1:0-14829 GCA_035298985.1 Azonexus sp.
AGCTGCCCGGCTTGACCGGGATCAGCTCGCGCACGCGGCGATTGCTGCCGCGCACCTTGATCGACAGGCCGGTACCGGTGAGCACGGCATGCATGGTCATCATGCGCCGCCACTCGAATGAGGTCTGCCACTCGTTGGGCCGGCGCGACAGCAGCCGGTATTCCGGGATGTTGATGGCCTTCTCGGTGGTGCCGTCCGGCTTCTCGCGGTAGATGTGCAGATCTGGCGTAGCGCAGCCGTCGGCGATCACGCGGACACAGTCGAGTACCGTAGCCACCTGGAGCGCGGTCTTGGCATTCACCGCGACGCCGGCGAAGCGGACGCCGCCGAAGCCGTCGATCAGATTCGCGATCTGGTCATAGCTCAGCGCGGCGGACTTGCGCCCGAAGATTCGATCCAGAAGTTTCACTCGGTTTCCGTTTCCCAGAAGGATGTCTTGTCATCCACATAAACCACGGCGCGACTGAGGGCCATGACGCTCGCGACGATGGGGTCGATTCGCCCGTTCTTCTTGCTCTTTTTCTTGTCCGGCCGGAAGTTGTCGTTGCTGTCGAACAGCAAGGCGACGTTGCCGGCGGCCCAGCGCAGGACCGGGTTGCCGTTGTGCCGGATCCGCTTCGCGTACACCAGCTCCTCGAGCTTCTTGCTGCCCGGGTACATGCCGCCGGTGTTCTGCGGAACTTCGACCAGGGGCAGGCTTTCGTCGGCCAGGTCGTTGCAGATCTGCAGGGCGTTCCACTTGTCGAAGCCGATCTGCTTGACGTCGTAGTCGCGGCAGACCTGGCGGATGGTTTCCATCACCGGCTTGTAGTCGGTGACATCGCCATCGGTGACGGTCAGCCATCCTTCGGCTTCCCAGCGATCGTAGGGCGCCGCGTCGTCTTCCTGCGCCTCGACCTTCGCACGCGGGCACCATACCCAGACCATGACGAACCACTCGCCGCCCGGATCGGTCGGCGGGAAGACCAGCGCCAGGGCGGTCAAGTCGCGCGTGCTGGCCAGGTCGAGGCCGCCGTAGCATTCGCGGCCCAGCAGTGCGGCCGGGTCGAACTTCTTTTTTCCCTTGTCCCAGACTTCGATATCGAACCAACCCTCGGCATCGTTGCACCAGATGTTGAGGTCCTTGGTCTTGAAGTTGGCCAGGGCGCTCGGCAGCGCCTTTGCCTTCCGCGCCATCCCGCGCAGGTAGTCGATGGTCTTCGACATGCCGAGGCCGGGATTGGCCTTGATCCAGTTGCGCTCGTCGAAGACGTCGTCGCCTTCGTCCAGCGTGTAGGCGTAGCCGAAAAGGTCGTCATCGTCGCGCCGGCCTTCGAGGACCGAGATCAGGTAGTCGCGGATCTCGACGCAGATGCCGTCCAGGATGAAGCCGGCCGTCGTGATCGCCGACAGCAACGGTTCAAGCCGGGCGCCGAAGCCGGATTCCAGAACGTCCCACTGTTCCCGCGACTTCTGGGCGTGCAGCTCGTCGAACAGAACAGCGGACGGGTTGAAGCCGTCCTGGGCGTCGGCGTTGCTGGCCAGCGGCTTGAAGACCGACGAACCGGCCTCGACGCGCTCCTGGTTCATGCCCTCGAATATCCGAAAGCTGCGAGCGACGCCGGCCGATTTTTTCCGCCAGCGCTTCATGTTCTCGAATGCCGGCTTAAAAACCGTCATCGCCTGCTCGCGGGTGGTGGCCACGGCATAGACTTCGGCGCCGGGCTCGCCGTCCATCATGAACAGGTACGCGCCCTGCGGCCCTTTCCACGTTGACTTCCCGTTCTTCCGGGCAACCTCTTCGTAGGCACGAGTAAAGCGGCGCCGGCCATCCAGGCGGCGCCACCCGTAAAGCACGGCGGTCCAGAACTTCTGCCACGGATCCAGCAAGATCGGCTTTCCAGCCAGGGCGCCCTTGATATGAACGAAGTAGCGCTCGATGTAGTCGATGATGTGCCAGGCATGCGGCGGACTGAACACCAGACCGCGCTTGTGCGCCTCCTGCAGATCGCGGTAGTGACGCTCGACTGCCAGCAGCACGTAGCGCCCGACAACGATTTCGCCGCGCAGGACCGGCACACCGTAGCTGCGGTCCCACTCCTGCCAGTCGGCCTCGGGCGGGATCAGCCGTTGACGCTGGGCCTTGCCCTTCCGTGATCGACCAGGTCGGCGAACAGGTCGTCCTGTGCGTGGCCGCCCGTTTTGCTTTCCTTGAGCCGTGCCTCGATCTGCGACATCACCGTCAAACATGCTTCAGGCAACTCTCTCTTGATCTCGTCGCGGGCCTGCCGCTCGTTGTAGCTGTGCGGCAGCTCGAACTTGTTGCCCTTGTCGCTGGTGCCGTATCGACCCTCAACGACGCAGAGCTTCATGTCGGCCGACCAGGAAAGGAAGGTATGCACCAGGAGCACGATCTGGATACCGGCGGCGCCGATCTTCCGACCGTCCTTCAGCAGCGCGGTACAGATCCAGTCGTAGAGCCGCCTACCCTGGCGATCGAGGTTGTGCCCCGGCGGAGGGTCTGGGATTTCAAATCCGGCAGAGGTGTAGTCACCACCATCATTGCCGCCGCCCTTGAACGGCACCACATTTCGTCTTGTGTCGTCCACAGCAGCTCCAAATCAATCGAAGGGTCGAAAAATCATTCATGGGTATCAGATCACCTGTCATAGGCCTGATCTTTACCCCCCTCCCCCTTCCCAAAAACGTCCCCATAAAAACGCGACTAAGCGGCCGGTCTAGCGCTAAATCGCGCCAGAGATTCGCCCCCCCCTACCCCTGCCGGCGCTCTTCGGCCTGCTTTGTCGAGTCGTGACAGGTCTTGCACAGCGACTGCCAGTTGCCGGTATCCCAGAACAAAGCTCGATCGCCACGATGGGGAATGATGTGGTCGACGATGGTGGCCGCAACAATCCGACCTCGATCCTCACACTTCTTGCAGAGCGGATTCCTCGACAGGAAGGTGGCCCTCGCTTTCTGCCACCGACTGTCGTACCCGCGAGCGGTTGATGAACCGCGCCGGCTATCGTGTTGCTTATCGACTTCCTTTCGGTGCGCCTCGCAGTAGGCGCCACCTCTGACCAACTCTTTGCAGCCAGGGTGTCGGCAGGGCTTCGGAGCAGCGATTGGCATGGCAGAAAACGACATCGCCCGCGGGCTTGTGGCCGGCGGGCGATTAAGAGTCATGGGTTATATTTTTCAGACTACCATGCGTGTCAACCCCCCTCTGAAAAATCACCCTCTTTTCATTCGCGCACGCAGCTGGCCCTCAAGCCACTCCTCGGCTTCCACCAGGCAGGAGATCCCCGTTCTAAGCGGGTCTGGGCCGCCGGGCATTTTCCGCTGACCATCGCCACCGCATGGCTGGCACTTCGCACCATCGCGGCCGACCGTGCCACGCCCCATGCACGCCGGGCAGCGCATGTTCTGCCAGAACTCGAAGGCCTTGAACGCCATCTCGTTGAGCCCATCGGCCGCGACGCCCTGCTTCTGCATCTGCTTGGCCAGCGTCAGAATCACTGCCTGGGCGTTCATCACGCTGGGCGGGTCGGACAGGTAGCGAACCATCGCAAAGCCGAGCGGGTTTCGCTGGCCAGAGATACCCAGCGCGATCGCGCAATCCAGTGTCCAGCGGTCCCAGGTCAGATTCCCCGAGGCCGTGGCCGACACCGCCGACTCCACCCGCACCAGATCCCTACCCATCACTTCCCCCCTTTCAACCTGCCGGCCATCGCCAGCTTCGTCAGTTTGCGAATGCGCCGGGCCTTGCGGCGGCGGGCGACTTCCTTCAGGCGCTTCTCTTCTTCGGCGATCCGGGCGCGCATGGCCCGGATGCGATCGATGGTGTTGGCGGGATCACCCCACGCCCAGCTGAATGGCACTGCGCTGCTCATCTCTTGGTTTTCCCCTGGCTACGCTTCGTCGTCATCGAACGAGTCATCGCCCGCCGCGCGGTCGCGCGCGTCCGGCCGCTGGCCTCGCTTGGGCTGGCGGAGGAAGCGCTCGCCGAGCACCTCTTCTGCCGATTTGCGGATGTACGGCGCGATCCGCTCGCCGGCCTCATACCGTGCCTTGATCTTCAAAAACGGGGTTTTATCCACGACCATCGCCGTTCTCCTTTCTCTGTCGAGCCGCCTTTTTCAGCTGCCGCTCTACCGCTTCGCGCTGGAGCAACTCGGCGTTCACTCGCATGCGCAGTTCGTGCATCTCCTCGCCTTCACGGCGAGCAATACCCACCCGGGCGGCCATTGCCTCGATCCCCGCCTGCGTGTCGTGCCAGCGGTGATTCCGCCCATTCGCCTTCCTGCAGACCGCCTTTCCGGCACCCAGGACGTCCCGCATGAACACCGAGATGAACCCGACATTCACGGGCGCCGCGTTTTGCGTCATCACTCTGCTATTCACCGCCAGGGCATACGCCTCGTGCAGATCGGCCACCGTCACCCCTCGGGCGATCCAGTCGGTGTTTTCCACATCACTTCTCGTGACTTGCGCCAAGCACCCGCGCTTCCGCTCGTGCAGACGTATCCACTCTGCTATCTGGGCAGCATCCAGCAGCACAGCCGCAGGATCGGCAAAGTTATCCACAGCCCTAAGAGTTGCTGCTGATGTTTCTACGGAGAGAGGGTTTACTCTTACTTCTGAGGTGTGCCCCTTTAGGCCGTTTTGGGTATGCCCCATTGCGTGCCCCATTACGTCCGAAAAGCCTTGCGGGGCTGGCGTTTCACCGTGCCCCATTGCGTGCCCCGATACCGTGCCCCTTTTGTGCCCCTTTGCTTTTTGACGAGCAGGAACGCTTCCGGCTTTCGGTAGAAAAAAAACGAGCACCTCGCCGTTGCCACAAGGGCTAATCAGGCCGTGCTTCTCCAGCTGCTGCAGCGCGCTACGCACCGCCTTCTTGGTCGGCGAACCGGACTCCGAACGCCCTGGCGCTGGCTCGACATAAAGCTCCTCCGCCAGGCTCTGCAGGCTAATGCCCCGCACATCCCCAACGCGGCCCGTCGCCACATCCATGTACCAGCGCAGCACCATGTAGAGGCGCACCTGCAGGTAAGGCAGGCCGTCCAGGGCCTCCCACTCCGCCTCAACAATGGATATCGCTTTTTCGCTCACGCTACTTCCGGCAGTAGATCTCGAACGTCAGCGCCATCAGCTCTTCCACCGTGCTATGGATACCCTGGCCGATCTGCTCAATGTCCTGACGCTCGCGCGAATCCACCTCGCCGTCCTCGACCGACTTGCGGAACGTCGACGACAACTCGCCCAGCTGGGCATACAGCTCGTTGAACTTCGTCAGCAGCTCCTCGCGATCATGGACACCCGGCTCAGGCAACTTCAGGAAGACACCGCCGCGCTGCCGGGCAGCCGCATGCGCCAGCTCGTCCGAATCGCACAAGTCGATGATCTCCTCGGCCCGATCCAGACCCAGGGCATGACGCTCATTCCCAACCAGCTGATTGCGCAGAATCTGCGCCTTCACCTGGTGCTCAGGAGACGACAGCGCCGCCGCCAGCGCCTCGATGCCGCCGACAAAGCGGCGGGAGGCCCGATGTACTGCAATACGCAGATCACTCATGTGTGTACACCTCGTTTTTATACGTTTTGCATGAAAGCCGAGCCGCCTACAGTGACAACAACGGCGACGGAATAAAAAAAACCGGCGCCCGAAAGCACCGGCAAGGCGATCCACCACAAGGGAGACAACGATGAACCGCAGAGGGACAAGAAACAGGAACGGAGGCAAGGCATCACGCGGCCTCCTTGTCGAATGGGGTGTTTTCCTCACTAGCGAATACAGGATTCACCCCAGAGCAATCAGCCGCCGAACTAGCTATGCTCATTACGTTGAGCAGAGGAGCCACCAGTGGCCGATCTGCGAAATAGTCGTAGAGACGCTGCACCGTATGAACAGAGGGGTCCTTGACGTTGCGCTGCGCGATCTTGCAAACGGTCGAAAACGGCACGCCGCTCTCATCAGCCACAGTGCGCTGAGGGATGCGCTTCGAGTCCAACACCGCCATCACGGCGTCGTAAATGCGGGGTGATGTATCCATGGCCGGCGAGTGTATAGCCATTTATGGCTCCTCGCAATAGCCACCCATGGCTCGCCATTAATCGGACAATCCATTTATGGACATTACCAAGCGCGTAGCGCACAACCTTTCAGCCTGGATGGATGGTCACGAGACCCTCGGTACACTCAAGCTAGTGGCTGCCGCGGCAAACGTTGGATTCGGCACAGTACGCAGAGCCAAGAACGGCGACGGGAACATCACCGTGCAGAACCTGGATGCCATCGCCAAGGTGTTCAAAAAAACCGCGGCGGATCTGATTGCGGAGCCAAAGCAAGCCACGGCACAGCAAGCCAACGAAACACCAGCCCTTTATCTGGCCGATGAAGCGCACCGCATTCCTGCACGCCTGGCAAAACTCACCGACGAAGAACTCGACAAACTGCTTGCAGTACTCAACCTTGTCGAGACGATGGCAGTAGGCCAGACTGCCACTCCGCTCAAATCCAGCACCCCAGGCTGGAGCGAGCTGCCAGCCGGCAACCCCGAGAAGCCAGCAGCAAAAGCCAGTAACCAAGGAAAACAGGGGCAATAAAAAAGCCGCCCGCAGGCGGCTCAACGATCACAGCGGCCACTAGGCCAGCTGCTGCGCCCAATGCGCCTCAGACACAATGACCAACGGCAAGCCGGAATCCCGATACTCGATAGCCTTGGCGATCTTGTTCCCAAAGCTGGTATGGCGCCAGACCTCCGAACCGATGTTGCCGATCACCAGGTAGTGCAGCTTCTTCGAAATGCCATCGGCAGCGATGCCGCCCCGCACCTGGATTGCGGCCTGACAAGCGGCCCGCGTGCCAAAATCGAACACCCCGGTAAAGCAGAACGTGCGTTCGGTGAAAACAATCGCCGGCGCCGGATCATTGACCGGCAAGGTCGCAGCCACCGCCAAGCCATCGGCAGCTCGAGGCCGCACGATGCTCATCACCAGGCTGAGCAGTTCGCCCTGCTCGCTGTCGTCCAGGACACCATCCAGCAACATACTCTGCAGCCGGTCGTACAACACATTGGCCGGCCAGGTATCCACGCATGCCCGGTGATTGTTGAGCCATGCCAGGATCGCTTCAGCCTCGCCCTGGTCGACATGACCATCCTGCAGCGCAAATTCACAGATCCCAAGCAGCTGGTCGATATCGCGCTTGCGCAAACGGTCGGCATGCGCCTTGAGCAAGCGCGGATCAGCTGGATCTTCGATATCGAACGACATGGCACCCCCTATTGAATGATGCCGCAATCATAACCGGCAAGGCCGCTCAGGCGAAGGCGTCGACAACCGCTTCGATAGCCCGCCGTTTCGCGGCCGGCAGCGCCGCCAGCTTGCCCACCAGGCGCACCATGTCAACCGGCAGCGCCGGCAGCGAACTATCGAGGGCGATTTCGGAGCGCGCACCGGTCGGCCGTTTGTCACCGCGACCGGTCAAGAGCCATTCAATAGACACATCGCCCCACAGCGCGAGCTGGATCGACTTGTCCAAGGTCGGCAACCCTTCGGCCTCCAGCCACTTCCGAGCACCCTTCTGCGAAACCTCCATCAGCACAGCCATCGCCGCCTGCCGATTGCGCCCCTTGGGCGGGACTCCCATCTCGTCGCACAAGTCATTCAGCCGCGATGCGAACCCGTTGATGATCTGTTGTTTTGTGTTCTGACTCATGCCCCGGATTGTTCTGCAGAGGAGCGGCACAATCAGTACTTAGGGCAGTGTTACTTAAAATAGCCGCTCCTATTACCTTTGGAATACCCATGCAACAAAAACGCGCACGGCTTGCCATCCACCATCTGGGCCGGAATCACCGCCAGGATGTACTGGAAAAGCTCGACCAAGCTAAAGAAATGGCGCGAACGGACCACGCCACCACCGGCGTTATAATCATTCTCGTCGACCAGCACTCAAACGCTAGGCTCGCCACCGCCGGCCGTATGGCCGACCCGGCCCAGGCGGTTTATCACGCCGCCCGCGCACTGGGCTTTGATCTGATCAAACGCAAACCGGGATAAACCGCCCCTCCGCTAAGAGGCACCCGTGGCCGTTCCAGCGGCCAGCAGGTAATCGCGAATCCTGCCCTCCCCAGCCCGGCACGCCGGGCTTCGTTTTTTCTTGTCCCGCCGGGCTGGCGGGCGTTTTGGGCCGTCATTCTCACAAACAGATGACATCGGTTCAATCAGACGAAGGGCATATATGACCTTCGGCCGATATCCACACACGGATTGGAATAGCCATATACGGCTTGACTACAAAGCCGTATATGGCTATCGTGCCTCCGCAATCAATTCACATATCGGAGGTCACCATGAACACCGCCCTAACGGCCGCCATCGTCCTCGAGGCCATTTTCTTCATCAGCCTGTTTCTCTGAGAGGCGACGACCATGCCCCGTCGCCACACGCCCATCGAGCAGTACCGCCAGGCGCAGCTGATCGCCAAGGATCACAACCTGCTGATCTCCGAACGCGCCGCCGGCCGCTACATGCTGTTCCGCAAGACGCCCGGCAAGCCGGCCTATCTCGGCCGGACATCCGGCGCGGATGGCCTGTACCGCCTTGTTTCCCGCTTCGCACACTGAGGGGCCTGCCATGAAAGAACGTGGAACCTGCCCCTTCGGCTTTCCCTTTTACCAGTGGAATCCGGTCTGCTACGGCGGCTCGAAAAGCCTGCCGCCCGTCATGTGCAGCAGCGTCACCGGCCGCTCCTTCCGCGCCCTGAATGCCAGCCAGATCCGCGGCTCCTTCCTCGACGCAGTCTCCGGCCCGCTCGACGCCCCGGAACGCCTGCCGGCCGGCTCGCACCTGGGCGAGAACGTCACCTGCAACGGCAAGCCAATCATGCGCAAGGCACAGACCATCTACGCCAACGAGGTGCCGCGATGAGCCGCCACAGCAACCACTTCGGCGCCTTCGAAATCGACTCGCTGCCCGGCCAGAGCCAGGTCGCCGTCTGCCACGCCTTCGTCGTGCCCGAAGACCGGCGCGGCCAGGGCCATGGACACCGGCTCAAGCACCTGCAGGAGATCGAGCTCGACCTGCAGCACTATGACCTCGCGATCTGCACCGTCGCCGCCACCAACGTGCGCCAGAAAAGCATCCTCGAAAAGGCAGGCTGGAAGCGCATCGCCGCCTTCCGCAACCGCCGGTCCTGCGAGATCACAGAAATGTGGCAACGCGGCGGCCTGCCGGATGAGGAGCTCGACATCGCGCACCTCCCCGTCATCCCGCAGCCGACGCCCGAGCGCCGTAGCCGTCCCGACTAGTCCTGGAGCCCACCATGAACGACATGACCGAAGCCCAACACCTCGACGCCCCGCCGCTGGCACTCGCCCAGGCGCTGCGCATCGACGAGATCCACCCCAGCCCCACCAACCCGCGCAAGACCTTCCCGGAGGATGCGCACGCCGAGATGGTCAAGACGGTGCTGCGCCACGGCGTGATGTCGCCGATCCTGGTACGCCCCTGGCCGGATAAGTACACAGTCGAAGGCCTGCAGCCCAAGTACGAACTGATCGCCGGCGAGCGCCGCTATCGCGCTGCCAAGGAAGCCGGCCTCGAATATATCCCCGGCACCGTGCGCGACCTGGACGACCACGAGACCATCGAGCTGCAGATCATCGAGAACCTGCACCGCAAGGACCTCAACGAGCTCGAGGAAGCCGAGGGCTACGAGGTAGCAATGAAGAAATTCGGCTACACGGCCGAGCAGCTGGCGGACAAGATCAAGGTAAGCAAGGCCTACATCTACGCCCGCCTGAAGCTGACCGCCCTATGCGAGAAAGCCCGCGAGGCCTTCCGCAACGGCCTGCTCGACGCATCGCGCGCCCTGCTCATCGCCCGCATCCCGATCGCCACCCTGCAGATCCGCGCCACCAAGGAAATCACCGAGAGCTATGGCGGCGTCTGGAGCTATCGGCAGTCTGCCGAGTGGATCCAGCGCAACTACATGCTCAAGCTGACCGAGGCGCCGTTTCCGCGCGCCGACGAAACCCTCGTCGCCGGCGCCGGCAAGTGTCACCCCTGCCCGAAGCGCACCGGCAGCAGCCCCGAGCTGTACCCCGACGTGAAGAGTGCAGACATCTGCACTGACCCGGAATGCTTCGCCGCCAAGAAGGCCGCCTGGATGGATCGCCAGAAGAGCGAGGCCGAGGCAACAGGCAAGACCGTGCTCCTGGGCGACGATGCCCGCAAGATCATGCCCTATGGCGCAGGCTGCGAAATGCAGCATTACGTCGTCCTCGACCGCCAGAACGACGATGCGCCCAAGGTCGACGGCGAAAAGCCCACCTATCGCACCATGCTCGCCGACGCCAAGGTCGAAACGATGATGGTCGAAGACACGCGCACCGGCAAGCTGGTCGAGGTGGCCAAGCGCAGCGAAGTGAAGAAGGCCATGGTCGCCGCCGGCATCACGCCGCCCGCCACCTCATCGGATCGCGAACGGGAAGCCGAAGCCAAGGTGCGGGAAGAGAACGAATTCCGCCGCCGCCTGCACCGCCAGGTGCGCACCGCCTTCTTTGACGACGTCACCGAGCGCGGCGCCGAATTCAACGAGGACGAGCTGCGCCTGGTAACTCGTCAATTCTGGTCCTGCACCTGGCACGAGAACCAGAAGAAGCTCTCCGCCATCTGGGTCGAGTCCGAAGAGAAGATCGAGGAACACGAGCGGAACCGCACGCTATTCGAGCGCATCGGCACCATGACGCCGGCCGAACTCTGCCTGCTGCTCATCGACCTCTCGCTCATTGGCCAGACCCAGCTCAACACCTATTCCCGCGACAGCCACCCAACCCACCTCCTGGACATGGCCAAGCGCCTCAACGTATCGCCCGACACCATCCGCCGCGAAATGCAGGTTGAGAAGGAGGAGAAGGCTGCGAAGAAGAAGGGCAAGGCTGCAAAGGCTGTAGCACCGGTCATCGAAACCGAACCCACCGCTGAGCCCAAGCAGACTGAAACCGCAACTCCGTCCATTGAATACAAAGTCGGCGAGCGAGTGAGCTATGGCGACATGGCCATGGATGACACGGAAACTTACGCAACGATTCAGAGCATTGCCGAAAACGGGAATATCGAACTATTGACCCACACCGGCAAGCACATGGTCGTGGCACGTTGGGCCGCAGAGAAGTGGATGAAACCTGCGCCACTGGAAGCCCACAAGGAAGAAGCCAAGACCGAAGAAACCCCGGCCGTCGTCCGCACCAAGCGCACCACCACGACCGGCAAGATCGAAGCCCTCTACACCCACCCCGAGAACGCCGATCTAGCCTGGACCGGCCGCGGCCGCAAGCCGAAGTGGGTCGAAGCCTGGCTCGACAACGGCGGCACGCTCGAGCAGCTGCTCGCCAAGAAGCGCCCGGCCCACAAGCCCAAGGGCGGCAAGAGCACCCTGGCCACCTCGGCCAACGACGAGATCGTCATTCCCCGTTGCGACAAGACCCTGGAACTGCAGGGCCTCGACGTCGCGCAGACCACCCACCACGCCGCAGCCTAACCGGAGAACCCCATGGCGAATAACACCAACCCGCTCTGCATCTATCACCACGGCTGCGCCGACGGCGTCGCGGCCGCCTGGGCCGTGCTCGAGTATTACCGCGAACAAGGCCTCGAGGTGGATCTGCACCCCGGAATCTACGGCGAAGCCCCGCCGGACGTCACCGCCCGCGACGTGATCATGGTCGACTTCAGCTACAAGCGCGACGTGCTGCTGCAGCTGGCCGACCAGGTGCGCAGCATCACCATCCTCGACCACCACAAAACCGCCCTCGAGGATCTCGGCAATATTCAGGACCTGCCGCGCTTGATCTCCCTGGTCTTCGACCTCAATCGTTCCGGCGCCATGATTGCCTGGCAGCAGTTCCACCCGGCCCGACCCGCCCCGCAGTTGTTCCACCACATCCAGGACCGCGACCTGTGGCGCTTCGAGCTCAGCGGCACGCGCGAGATCACCGCCGCCGTGTATTCCTACGAGCTCAAGCCGGAAACTTTCGGCGAGCTGGTCTTCGCCGGCTGCGGCCGCCTGCTCACAGAGGGCCGGCCGCTAGTGCGCAAGCAGCAGAACGACCTCGCCGCCATCATCAAGGGCACCACCCGCCAGATGACCTTCGGCACCTACCGCGTGCCCGCCGCCAACGTGCCCTGGATGTACGCCAGCGACGTCGCCGGCGAGCTCGCCAAGGGCCAGCCCTTCGCCTGCACCTACTACGACGACGCCACCGGCCGCCGCTTTTCGCTGCGTTCCACCCCTGAAGGCATCGACGTCAGCCTGATCGCCGCAGCCTTCGGCGGCGGTGGCCACAAGCACGCCGCCGGCTTCCACCTGACCCGCGAACAGGCGCTCGACTTCGAAGTTGCCAACGAGGAGTGCGCAGCATGACAACCACAGCCAAGCAATGCTGGTCCGCAGATGGTGAATTATTCCTATTTAACAGCCTTCGCGACCTACTGGACTGCAAACCAGAACTCCAGGCCGGTGACGTTGTGCATGTCGGAGAAGCCAGCTATCCGGAGACGCACCAACTGATCGATGCGGACGACGTCTTGTGCCAGATGAGCGACCGCGCCTGGGATATTGCTGGTGAATTCGCCGAGGACTATCCCAATGTATCCAAGGAGGCCGAAGCCGAACTCGATCAGCTACTCAAAGCATGGGTCGAAAAGCACTGCCCGCCGGAATTCTTTCAGGTCAATAACGCGAAGAAATACACGCTGACCGCCGCAGATCTGGAGGCAGCATGAACTGGATGCTCACCGCCTCGGGCAAGCAGTTCGACCCCGTCGATCCGCAGCCGGAAATGATCGACCTGGTCGACATCGCCCATGGCCTGGCACACGAGTGCCGCTTCGCCGGCCAGTGCCGCCGCTTCTACAGCGTAGCTCAGCACTCCATCCTGGCCAGCCAGATCGTGGCGCCGGAATACGCCCTTGAGGCCCTGCTGCACGACGCGGCCGAGGCCTACATCAAGGACATCCCCAGCCCGATCAAGCGCCTGCTGCCCGACTACCGCGCACTGGAAGCCAAAGTCGAGACCGTCATCCGCGCCCGCTTCGGCCTGCCGCCGCACAAAAGCGTAGCCGTCGCCGCCGCCGACCTGATCATGCTCGCCACCGAGCGCCGTGACCTGATGGGCAACGACGCCCCATGGACCTGCCTGCATGGCATCAACCCGATGCCTCAGCCTATCCGTGCCATGAGCTCATGGCACGCGAAATCGATGTTCATGCAGCGGGCGCTGGAGATCCTGCAGGGATCACACGCATGAACATCGCCGGCCAGGAGCCCTTTGTAACGCCGCAAGGCACACGGTTCGAACTGAGAGCCGCGACCCCTTCGGCGGGCCTGCTAGCGAAGCGACTGCAGAACGGCGGCTATCGCCACGACCAGGATGGACAGCTCGAGAAGCAATGCGCCCAATGCATGGACTACTGGCCGGCAGACACCGAATTTTTTTACACCGCAAAGACCGGTGACGGCCTGCACACCTGGTGCAAAGCCTGCTATCAGGCATGGCGGCAAGCGAAGAAAGACAAAGCATGAGTACCTACACCCCGAAGCTGCTGCGTGTGCCGCTGCTGCCACCGATCGACGCGCCGGACTGGGCCGCACTGATGAACGAGCTACTGCAGGCTGGCGTTCCGAGAACGCGCATTGCCAACAACTGCCGCATGGCCCGGCAAACCATCGACGCCGTGGCTGAAGGCAAGGCCGAACCGAAATGGAGCCAGGGGCAGATGCTCCTGCAGCTCAAGCGCTACGTCGGCAACCGCACGCCCACCATTCAGGAAAGGAACGCGAAATGAAAATCTTCCAAATGAACGACTGCGACTGGTGGATTGGCGAGTCGCTCGCAGCCTGTACAGCCGACATCATCGAATACACCGGGGATCCGGACTGCGTTGAATTCGACGCCCACGAGCTGACCGACCACGAGCTCGACACGCTCATCTTCACCGACTGCGACCAGGACGAAGTGCCGACCGGCATGAAGCGCACCTTCCGCGAGCAGCTCGCCATCGAGATCGCCGCCGGCGGCAAGTTCCCCCGCATGTTTGCCTGCACGGAGTACTGACCATGCTCAAAGCCGTCCTCTATCGCCGCAAGAAAGGACCATACCGCATGACCCGCGTGATCGGCGCCCGCCGCGCCCGCATCCCGGGCATGCCCTGGTTCCGCTGCTTCACCAACCGCTGGTGGTCATCCCGCACCCTGCGGCCGCGCTACATCCTCAGCGAGGCGACAACCGGCTTCACGCCGACCGGCTACAACGAAGACG
Source organism: Azonexus sp. (assembly GCA_035298985.1). Lineage (GTDB taxonomy): Bacteria > Pseudomonadota > Gammaproteobacteria > Burkholderiales > Rhodocyclaceae > Azonexus. Next base: position 14,307 of record DATGXM010000614.1, read on the forward strand.
ACCGCGCCACCGCCATTTTCTACGCCGACGTTCGATTGAAGAATCTGCCTCGCCGCAAAATCCTTGCCGCCATCGCTCGCGTTCATGCTGGCCACCTCGACCGTAACCGGATCCCAAAGCGCTTCCGCGCCCGGGCACTCTGACAGGCACTGCCATGACTGCGATCTTCGAATTCCCGCTGCCATCCGAAACCCTGGAGCCCGGCGAACTGGAGCGGATCACCGGCGCCACGCAACGCGCCGGTCAAATCGCCTGGCTGGATCTCAACTCGTGGCTGTTCCACAAGAACAAGGCCGGGGAACCTATCGTCGGCCGCATGTATGCCCGTCTGCGCATGGCGGGCATCAATCCAGTCGCGCTGACAACGTCCGGCGGCTGGGTGCCCGACTTTTCCAACCTGGATAAGTAGGAGTACCCTGTCATGATGCGACCTAAAAAATCCGCCCAGGACCTCCCGCCCCGTATGCTGCGCCGGACCAAGACGCTGAAGAGCGGAAAGGTCTGGGAAGCCTTCTATTACAAC
>DATGXM010000615.1:0-1608 GCA_035298985.1 Azonexus sp.
AAAGGCAAGCTCCGCGTGTCCGTCAGCATTTTTGGCCGCTCCACCCCCGTCGATCTGGAATACTGGCAGGTCCAGCGCGCCTCTGAAAGCTGATCGATCCGCCGCCCACCCATAAACCCGCCACTACTCAGCATTCCTTAACATGGCCAAAAAGATTCAAGGCTACGTTCGCCTCCAGCTCCCGGCTGGTGCCGCCAATCCCGCTCCTCCCGTCGGTCCCGCACTCGGTGCCCAGGGCGTCAACATCATGGCGTTCTGCAAAGAGTTTAACGCGAAGACCAAGGACCAGAACGGCATGATCATCCCCGTGGTGATCACCGTCTTCTCGGACAAGTCCTTCACGTTCATCTGCAAGTCGCCCCCCGCTTCGGTCCTTCTCAAGAAGGCCGCGGGCGTCGCCTCCGGCTCGGCCAAGCCCAACCAGGACAAGGTCGGCAAGGTCACGAAGAAGCAGATCCTCGAGATCATCAAAATCAAGAAGGCCGACCTCAACGCCGGTTCCGACGAGGCCGCGATCCGCATGATCGCTGGCACCGCGAAGAACATGGGCATCGAAGTCGTCGACTAAGTTTGACCCACAACCACTCAAAGCGGGAGTCCGCGAGGACGTTCGCACCGCAGGAGTAGCAAATGGAAAAACACAGCAAACGATACAACAGCGCCGTCAAGGTCGCTGACCTCACGAAGGAATATCCGCTCAACGAAGCCGTTGAGATTCTTTCGAAATTCCCGAAGACCAAGTTCGATGAGACCATCGAGCTGTCCTTCCGCCTCGGCGTCGATCCGGCGCAGGGCGACCAGATGGTGCGCGGCACCACGCCGCTCCCGAACGGTTCCGGCAAGAAGATCCGCGTGATCGTCTTCACCGACGACGCCGAAAAGGCGCTCGCCGCCGGTGCCGATCACGCCGGCCTCGCCGAGCTGATGGCCAAGGTCAGCGCGGGCTGGCTCGACTTCGACGTCGCGATCGCGACCACCGAAGCCATGAAGCAGGTCCGCACGCTCGCTCGCGTGCTCGGTCCCAAGGGCCTCATGCCGAACCCGAAGTCCGGCACCGTCACCGACGACATCGCCGCGGGCATCAAGGCCGTGAAGGCCGGCCGCGTGGAGTTCAAGGTCGACAAGACCGCCAACATCGGCGTCGGCGTCGGCAAGCGCTCGTTCAGCGCCGACCAGATCACCGAGAACGTCGCCGCCGTCCTCGACGCGGTGGGCAAGGCCAAGCCGGCCACCTTCAAGGGTCACTACATCAAGAGCGTCACGCTCTCGTCGTCCATGAGCCCGGGCGTGAAGCTCGCGGCCACCGAATACAACAAGTTCTAAGGAGCCCACCATGAGAGCCGAAAAACAATACCTGATCGATGAAGTCAGCGGGCACCTGAAGAAGTCCGACTACGTCATCCTGACCAACTTCACGAAACTCACCGTCGCCGATGCGGCCGAGCTGCGCAAGCGCCTCGTCCCGGAGAAGGCCGAGTTCCACGTCGTCAAGAACAGCTCGTTCCGCGTCGCGGCCAAGGCCCTGGGCCTGCCGGAGCTGGACAAGTCCCTGAGCGGCCAGACCGCGGTCGTCGTCGGCGGCAAGAATGCCCCGGGCGTCGCCAAGAT
>DATGXM010000616.1:0-29567 GCA_035298985.1 Azonexus sp.
GGCCGCGTCCCTGTCCAAACAAAGCGGCCCGACGTTTTAGCCACTCCCCCACATCGGTCGGCGTAGCGTCCAATAGCACCCAAGCTGCGTTGGCCGTTACAGCCTGCAGGAGCTCATTCAAAGGCAGTTCAACCCGTTTGAGCAAATTTGCTCGGGCCAATTTCTTCAGAATCTTGGCTGCTTCTGCCTCAGGGTCGGCTGCCAGCAGCGGAGTATCCGTAACTGCCAAACTGAACACTCTGCAGCGATGGCTCGCGTGCACAAGTACGACGGTGTGTCTATCGGTATGGCAAATTTGGAGCCACCGACACAAGGCATTGTCATCAAGCGTGCCAGGCTGATGGATAGCATCGGGACTGGTAGCCTCTGTCGACGGGGCGATGGAAGTGGGGTAGGGATAGTTCATGGAGGCCCTAATTTTTATTGGAGCCAAGTCCTTGGCGACTTAGTGAAGGCCTTCACTATATGGGGAGCTACTATTCTATTTCAATATGTCTTAAGCAATTTTATTATTATTTTTTTATGTATAGGCGAGCGAACAGCTACTCATGAGTGACACAAAACATCTTCCACGTTGGATTCCCATTGCCGGTGCTGTTAGTACTTTATCTGTGCCATTTCTTTACATTTTTGGCTATGCATATGACCAAGGCTATCTTCATGTATTCGGTATCGGAAATGATTTTTTTGCTCGTTCTCCTCAAGAGTATTTGGTACTTGCGTTCTTTGCCTGTCTTGGCATTGCCACTTTGACCATCAACTTCATCTCACAAAATGAGATGTTGTTCCTGGTCATTGCGATTACCTTTGGTGTAATTGGTTGGTGTTACGTGTTCGCAAATAAACACAAATTCGGCGACCGACTTAGACGAAAAGTGGCTCCCCTAAAGGACCATCAATGGTTCGATTATTTCTTTTTTCCATTAATCTCGGCCTCGCTATCCTATGTAGCACCCGTTACTTTGGTCGTTTCAATTTTCTTAATCCTGTTTATACCGGCAGTTTCGTATTTCAAGGGGGCGAGCGATGCCCAAAGGGACATTGACAAGGCGACACAGTGTCAATATTCCAAGGCGCCAACTGAGGGGTGCGTGGCACTTATCGAAAATGGGGAGCCAGTAGCATTAGGAATGTTTGTAGCGCGGAGCCAATCCCACTTGGCCCTATATGCAAACGGCAAGACATCGATTTTCCCAGTAAAGGATCAGCTTATTGAGATGGTGCCGATTTCGAAGTTGCCTAACCCTGCGATACACAAGACGCAGCCTAATAAAGACGCACCACACCAATGACAACATTCGCAGCAACTAAAGTGACTGGCGGATAAATGACGAATTGCGACTGTCAATTTTCTAATGACCACGCGCCCCAAGCGCAATACGTCCAAGAAATTCGCCGATAGGCGGATGCGACAGTGCGTCGTCGAACTTACTTTTTGAAGTTGCCGCGAGCGGTAAAGATGTAGACGTAGCCCGCACCTCTAGCTCCTTGAGTGGTCAAAGAGCAGTCACTGTCGTTGCTCAAGCGGTCCCAGGATACTAAGCCGATGGATCCTGCTTTCGCCGCTTTTGCCTCTGCGTCACGTTTTGCGCGGCTGCATCCTTCTATGGGATTCGGTGAATCTATTGAGCCCGCAGCAATTGCTACCACACCTTCAAATTTCGACGTTTGTGCGTTTGCTAATGGGCAAACAACCAATACAAATAAAAGGGCTACTAAAGTTTCTTTCAGGATTGACACGATGTTTTCCTTTTTTGATGGCTAGCAGATGCATTCTTGCTCTAGGTGAGCAACTCGAAAGAAAATTAAAAATGATGGGCGGCGGCGCTCTTTCGTGCAGGTTCGCTTGACTGCCGGGTTGGATGTCATGTGCCAGAGCATCTACCGACAAACATCCTTGCAGATTGATGGAATTGTCGGCGTGCATAACGTCACGCAATTGCCGCCCACGGACGGTACCGAAGGGACTGGTTGAGCGGTCGCGCCACCCGAATTGGATATGGCGGTGGACGGGCATTTTGTATTGTCTCTAATGCAATCCACCGCCTGTTGAGTTCCAGTAAAAGCGACCTTTCCCAGTTCATTCATTTGCAGCCCAATATTCCCCAGTCCGTCGCCAAGATTAGGTAGGGAAGAACCCGGCGGAAGGTGCGGAAGAATGCTTTCTATGTTTTGTAGCGCTCCTGTAGCAGCGGCAATCTGGGTTGCAACGCCTTGAGTCATCTTCAACACCTGAGGAACAGCCTGGACAATCTTTTCCGGCCGTGCCTGATCCTTGATGCGCGCCGCCAAATTGGCAACCAACTTCTGCGCTTCGGCCGTCTGTATTTGCACAAGTCTGCTACCAACGTTTGTAATCTCGTCGACCCGAAACCTGCCGGTCGCGGTTTGGTAAAACAATCAGACTCCCATCAACAAGAAAGGAGTCTGTAGGCCCATTCGTTCCTGGGATAACGGAGATTATTCACAAACTCTGTGGATAACTCCTACTTCCCGCTTGCATAAAGCGGCCATCTTTGCCAAGATGAAATTTGCATTCATGTATGTAATGGTCATTTTGCAATCTCGTTCATTACAGTGAGACGCCAATGAAATTTCGCACCCTTCGATGTCCGTTAAAGGTCTTTGGCATGGAGGAGGTAGGTATGAGGTGGATTCTTGTTGCGATTGCGGCCTTCCTCTCCGGCTGTTCCATCTATCCGATTGCGCCTAACCAGGGCATGAAGGTTACAGACCCCGCTGTCACAAACCAGGGATACGACGATTCAACCGTAACATTGAGTGTCGCCAAAAAGGTAGTGACCGGATGGCTGAAGGTTTATGAGGATGCCATGGATGATCGTCGTTACTGGGAGCTAGGCTTCAGTGAGGGCTTTTTTTATGGTTCCGTCTTTGCCGTTCTTGGCCAAGTAAAGCACTGGGTTGGCCTGCGCAATACTGGCGCAGCAACTGCAGCAGGATCGCTGCTGCTACAAGATCACTATAAACTTGCCCAGCAGAGGGCCGCTTTCAATCAGGCCATCGGTCGCCTTAGCTGCATGCGAGATGCGTTGCTCGAAATTTCTCCAGTAGACGAAAATGCTTTCACCTTGGCTAAAGATAGACGCCTAACCTTGGCCTTACTTCCTGCCAAGGTCGTAAGGACCGTGGACACCGTTCGCCGAGACTTGAAGGCGTCGTTGGACACGATGACGCTGACTACGCCAACTCGCGATGACATTGCTTCATCCTTCAAAAACTACCTTGTAGCGAAGGACAAGCCCGTTCCCCTTGGTGAGGCGGCGGTATCGGCCGCTGAGAAAGACCTACACGAGGAAATATTTGCAGCCACAATTGAGGCCGACAAGGATAAATCCAGCGACATGTCGAAGCCAAACTCGCACAAAGCCCTCACCGTTAAGGAACTGGAATCTCGTAAGCTGGCGTTCATCAAAGCAATCGATACCGTTGATGCAAACTTTGACCTATGCATGAAGGTACCGGCAGCCAAATAGGAAGGGCGGTGTGAGAGCCTAACCGTTTCCTGCAAAACGGCAGTTTGAAGTAAGGGAGACGGACTTCAGTGTTGGGGCAAAAAACTGCTTCTTCAATAAAACTCTGGCCCCATCTCGAAGGATGCTCTCATGTGCAAATTTCTTATCTGGCTAGTCTCGTTGGTTCCGTTTGCTGCGATCGCCGCTGACATGAACTACGGCCGATTCACGAATACAGTAAAAGTCGAATGGGTTCGTGGAAACACCACGGAGCGCCGCATGAGTCTGTTGGAGGACTTTGCATACGTAGATCCCAAAGGCAAGACTTGGCTTGCGCCAAAAGGATCCCTGACGGACGGCGCGTCAATTCCTCGAGTTCTTTGGACAATTGTCGGAGGGCCCTTTGAAGGCCAGTACCGTGAGGCGGCGGTTATCCACGATGTCTTCTGCAAAACCAAGTCTGAGCAACATCAGGATGTACATCGTATCTTTTATTATGCTACCAGGGCTACTGGTGTATCGGAGTTCTACGCCAAGGTGCTTTATGGTGGCGTCGTCGCTGGCGGCCCCAAATGGAGCAAAGGCCCATCGAACTGCTTTGCCGGATGCCATGAGCCCGTTACTGTGCCCTCGCAGGTGGAGACCTCGCCGAAATTCACAGAAGACGACGCGAAGCGCCTAGCCTCTTGGATTGAGGCCAAGAACCCCTCGCTTGAAGAGATTGACGCGTTCGTTGCTCTAAACTTCCGTCCCAACAGGGCTGCTCACCCCTGAGCCCCAAGCAGAACATTCCTTTGGCCAGCAAAAACTCGGAGAGTGCATGGCAATTATCATTCAGGCCGACGAGCGTCGCGGATTCCTAGTGCAGCCAAGCTGGGATGCGCCTCTGCAAATGTACTACGATGAGACCAACAACATTAGACGGTTGAAGCTTTCTGAGTTGGGATTGAATGCACCTGCGAACAGAACTTTCGCAATTGCAGGAATCGCGTTGAAGCAAGGACAAACGCTTTCGGGTTGGGACGATTTGCGCAAGGCCATGGGAATTCAACAAAACGCAGCCGAGGTAAAGTTCGAACTCGTTGCACCACCCGCCTATGAAGCAGCCTTAGGCTCGCGCAAGCTATCACTCTTTCTAGAGTGGCTGATCCAGTCCGATATCCTTCTCCACTATTCGGTACTTGATACGCTCTATTGGTCTGTCTTAGACATCATCGAGTCGCTAATGGCCGATGATCGCTTCAAAATTAGCGAGGTGCACAAGGAGTTAAAAAACGAACTGTACTTTGCGGTGACGAAGGATTCAAAGGCGTTCATGGCGCTTTTGCATGGCTTCTGTTATCCCAATCTAAAACGCAGTGAGGTAGGACCGTTTTTGTCCTGCGTACTCGCTTTCGTTAACCACAGAGCCCCAAAAAACCGAAGCGCGACCATGAAGATGTTCAAGGATGTTCTTCGCCATGCTTCCAAAACACCAAGACTGGAACTTGCTTTTCTTCATGACAATAAGCCTGGTGAATTGATCGACAACTTCTGCGTGCACTTTATGCATTGTCTGTCAGTCTTCAAACATGCCTCCCATGTCTTCGATAGAGAGACATATATTGAAAAAATTATGCAGCACTTTGAAGTACGAGACGGAGATCGCTTGGTCAATTATCGCTTCGATGACTCCAAAAATAACGTCGGCATCCAAATGTCTGATGTCGTCGCAGGCCTCGTTGGTCGCCACTTCACCTACGTGCAGCAGCATTCCGTGCCGGAACTCCGTAACGCTCGTGCACAGTTTTCTGCACGGCAGCTTAGTAATTTAGATATGCTAAGCGAGTTAATTCATAGATCTGACGATTTCAGTGATGGCCTACTGCACTCGCTTTGTCCATTAGACACAGCTTACAAAAACGACGTGTTTTTGCATGGACGTCCGGCGCCAAGCTACTTGGGCTGATCTGCACTTAGCCGCTACGCACAATTGGCCAGAATCTAATATCCCGACTCTGCGCGCAAAAAATACTGTGAATAGTCGGCTCAGTGCTCCACATTTTAACCATCAGGCTAGAAAACATGACTGACATCCTTAAAAAGCACAGGGTTATAGGAATTCGCCACACACTAAAGGAAATGAGAAAGGCAGGGCTTCTCTCGGAGGGTGTTACCTATCCGTCTGATGCAATCACTGAATTGAAGAAGCTACATGTCAGGGCCAAGACCGCTAAACGGCATCGAAGCGCGAGACATGACTCGACTATTCCAACGCTGATAAAAAAGATTGAGGCAGTATTTAATCTACCTGAAGGATCTGTCCAGTTAGTCTATCCTTCAGGTCAAAAAGCCCGAGCCTACGGAAGCGTTGGATCATTTCGCAGGAATTGGGAACGCAACGGGTAACTGGTAGCTAGTTTGCTTCCTCCAGGGCGTAAGGCTGCATCTCACAAGAATCGAACTGCCCACCTTTCTATACGATTGCCTGTAGTACTAGTTGCGCTAATGTCGATCGTAGCAAGGTGCCATACACAGGAACGACTTAGCGACCGAGAAAGCCTTTGAACACATCGCGGAATTGCTTGTTCATATTATTCTCGTTGACAAGTTTCTGGACCGGGCGCTTGTGCTCGTCTGCAACGCCATAACGTGTTTGTCCTCTTACGTGGTGTTCCTCCAATATCCCAGCCTGGAGGAGCGCAGCAGTAAATTCGTCGTTCATGCCCGGCTTCGAAAAGCGATAGAGCTCAGTTGGCAGTTTGGTAGCAAACCCCCCTCCAACGAAGAAATAACTGAAGAACCTCTTTATCTCTTCTACCGTTAGCAACGTCTCGACTTTGGCGCCATTGACTACCAGTGCTGTTGCCATCTCGCCGAGGTCACAACTGGTCGAATCGAAGACGTTGGGACTCATTGTCGGGGAACGGTTCTCAGCATGGATTGCTATGAATGAAGAGTAATAGAACTTGGTGTTGCTGAAACGGCATTTGACGAACGAGTCGTAGCCGATGAACTTACAGTTCCAGAACTCTCTATCAACGAAATTAAGCAGAGGAAAGTCGCCGGAAATAAACAATCCCTTGATAAGCCTTCTTCCATCGACCAATTCGTCGCCTACGACGGAAAAGATGGCTGCGCTGAAAGCATTTCTATTTAATCCTTTTCCGGCGGTAGCGGCGAAGAGTTGGAGTAGGCAACTGCATGCTGATCTTGCGCACTCCGCCAGGCCAGCCTCGGTATTCGGGCCAAGTGCGATCGCTTTGAAGCCTGAGTAAACGCTGGTAAGCAGTTGTTGAACTTCTGTGCGAGGCTTTGCTGCGTAGAAACGGCTCAGCTCTTCAAAGACGGCTCCTTGCCCAGTAGCCAAGCGAGAGAAGTGCTTCATGAAAAGCTCTGAAGAGGTAAAGCGACGCTCCAACTGTTCAATCAACCACAGCGCAAGGAAATAGGACTGCAAGAAATCGTATCGGTACTTCACTACTTCATTTGAAAGTGTGAGCAAGGGGTTCTTGCAGAAAATTTCGGTCACAGGAGAATTGGTGGCCGTAGCTGCAACGTAGGTTTCCACAACCTCGGTGAATTGCTCGACAGTCGCAGTTCCAAAGTAAGTACTAGAAAAATCCTTTAGAACATCAATCAAACCAGCAACTGAGGGCTTCCAATCTTGTCGCTCACGTTCTCGGTCGATGATGGCGAATATGAGCAGGTCGACGGCACGAACGTTGTGAGGATATCCGGCCTCAGACATTCGCTCCTTGACGGCCCCTTCAACGTTAAGTCGCGCCCCTGGGATGCTGACATCTTCTTCCAGTTCGCATAGTGCATCGACAAAGAATGGGAGAACCGCCTCGTCGTCCATTGCCTTCGAAATGGACTTCAATGTCTCTTGAATCCGTGTGACGATGGCTTGACGCTCTTCAATGGTTCGTTTGAAGAATCGTCTTTTTACGTACTGAGCAACCTCATCAGAAGTAAAGCCCTTCAAATTGTAGATCGGTACTCCATGGCGACGTAACGATGAAACTGTCGTTCCAACTGTGTCTTCTCGTCCAGCCAGAAATACTCGCGTCTGTCCCAGTTCAGCATTCAGCGCTCTAATTGACTCAACAAAGGGCACTAGTTCGAAGCTTGATGACATCATGCTCAGGAGTTCGTCTATGCCATCGATAAGTATCAAGAGTGTCCCACTGATAAGCAGCAGATCAAATACATTGCGGTTTGACGGGACCCTCATGGATGTCGAGCCGGCGGTGGCCAGGGCCATAGAGTGCAATTCACACAACTCGAAAAGAGACGAAACGTGTGAACGACGTAGCTGCTCCTTCGGAAGCTTCTTCAACGTATCTGCCTCAATCAGCATGACACGTGATTTTCGAGATTCATTGATTTCGGCCGCGAAGCTGCGGAGGAGTGTAGTCTTACCAGCGCCCCCCGAAGCAACGAGCAAGGATAATGGAGGGCTATCGGCTTGACTGGTAGTCCCAGCAAGATGCACTAATGCGGGGCCTATTGTCTCTGTCTCATTTCTATCTACACGATACAAAGTTTGATCAATGTAGAACGGCTCCTTGTAGGGCACAGAAAGTTGCAAGGATTCAATGTCTATGCAGAAACGGCCAAGGTAATCCTTGAACGTCAGTTCAGTGACGCGGACTTGAAGGCCAAGTTCTCCGAGTTGCTCGGCCAAATAGTCTGCCTTGCCCGGAGTAGGACGAAGAACGGTTAGTTCGCGGAAGTCTTTGAGTTCTTTGGGAAGGTCGGAAATCTTGGAAGTAAAGTCTTCCAGTGTTTGCCTGATGTTGATGTTTTGCATCAATATCAGGAGCAATTGAGGATGTGGGGTTTCAACCTTCCACAATTCGTATTTCACGCGGCGCTGTCCAGAAAAATCCTGTGCCTGCCAGAGTTGAGCGCGAACCTTGTAGAACCCCGCAAGAAGATCAACTGTCCTTGTGAAAGTATAGGCATCGCTGGAGCCTACGGCCGCACCACTCTCAAGCGAAATATTCCTGGAAGCAGCAGGTTGCTCCGACGAATGAGCGCCAATTGATTCAAGCTCAAGCTTGAGGCGGTCCAACTCTGCGGCGTAGGCATCGGCACGTGTGAAGTCGAAATAAAGACTCGCAGTCAGGTAGTGCGGAACATCTGCCCCGGCTTCTCTTTTGATCGCAAGGATTCTCGTTTTTGATTGGCTGTCGATATCCTTCCAATGACGCTCTGCCGCCATTGCAGTCTCACGGCCGACGCCTCCTACGCGTGCATTAGCCTTTTGGGTGTAGTTCTTGGTAACAATAGCCAGTACAGCATCACTCCCGAAGATCCCCGCCTCCATAAACTGATTGCGGTCGACACGGTGATCCATGCCCCGTTGATCGTATTCAACGTCCAAGTCCGGTAGCAATTCTGTAAGGTCATCGGCTAATTGTTGGACCCATTGCTTATGGTCTTCCGAGTCCCAGCTATAGGAAATAAATACACGCAAAGTTTGTCTCCCTGACATTTTTTATGCGCAATAGCATATACCGTCACGCTGAATGACGTTTCGATCACTCCAGCAGCTTAGTGACGGAAGATCAATCATTAGCTCGCTGAGATCGAATTGCACGAAGTTCATTCGATATCTGAGCTGATTTCTCGAGTATTTGGCCGCCAACCACCCCCCAATGGTCCAACCCCTTCGATATAAAAAGAGGAGGCAATTCGTCATTTGATCGCAACTTTTTCTTTATATCCTCAAAAAATATTTTCATTGCATGCTTACTTTCTGTCGTCCATCCATCGACAGACTCCAGTGCGCTAACAGGATTTGAAAGGTCAATGATTACTTCATCGATCATTTCTTCAAGAGTCTGGTTAACCATCTTCAATATCCTTTTCCTGTCCCGAAATAGAACGCATCTCGATTAACAATTACGCTTTGCCGCACTCCGACCTTACCATTGGCAACCGCCCCTTCAAGTACGATACTCCGCCCAGTGGAGGTTACAGGTTGCATAAGTGATGCTCCATTTCCATATGGGGCAAGATACAAACCGTCAATAGCTGCAGGGGGATTATCAAAGATAGTTTTTGTTAGAAAACTGCCCTTACTAGTTGCTACATCCGTATAACGGACAAAATCTTCCCCAGAGCGGACTAGCCGTGCCGTAATTGGCCCATCGAATGAGGCCACGAAGTCCGCAGCACGACTAACAGACATCCCATTGTTAACCAGGAACGCTTGAGCTTTCTCTGCAGAGATTGTCGCAGATGTACGTAATCCCGCCTGAACACCGTATTTCAAAGCCAGCAATTCGGCCCCGCCAGCCAGAGCCAACATACCCTGGGCCACAATGGAATACGGCTCAAGCACCTCCCCTGCCTTGGCAGACCGCAGGATCCCATCGATTTCGGCCATGCTGTTCTGAGCTTCGGCTCGGCAAGCGCTATTGGCTGCACAAGCTGTCGGGCCGTTGATCAGGCTCTGCAATTTATCCCGCTCAGTTACCAATTGGGCCTGAGTCATGACGGATTTATCGACGGTATCGAGAGCCTTGTTAGTGTTGTCCTTGCTGGTTGCTATGTAGTCCTTAGTTACAGCATTTCGCTCGTCTGCTGTCCTGGCTTGATTTAGACGAGCGTATTTCTGCTGAATATTCTCCTGAGTCAGGAAATTATTCAGAGTCTCGTTTTGCGCCGCATTTGCTGCCGTCTTGCCATCCCGTCCGAAAACATTGGCGATGGCGCCACTGGTCAGCATAGTGGCAGCAACATGCTGCACCGTCCGGTCAGTGTCATCTGTCTGGCTGGTGTATGGATCAAGCGCCGGGTTGAGCAAAGCAGCGGTCGCTCCTCCAATACCTCCAGCTACGGCGTCATTACCGCTCAGCTTGGCGGCTACCGCACCTAGAACCGTGTGGCTAGCCACGTTTTCGACGGATAGGACTTCCGTGTTTTGCCCCACCGCATTAGCCCCGACTGCTGCCAAATCCGAAATTGCACTGTTCTTAAAGGCCGTCCCAAAACTGCTGCCATTGATGGCGCTGTTGACCCCGGCAGTGACCACGCCACGCAGAGCGATGCCTTCGAGGTTCGAACCGATGGCATCAAGATTGAAATTGGCCAGCTTGGCTCCTGTTCCAGCGACGTCCTTGATGCCGGCCAATTGATTGATGCTCTGGCCCCCCTCCAGAACTGGCGCATTCAGAATACCGGCCGTCAAGGCAGCCGTAGCTCCCGCCTTGAGCAGTTGCCCGCCATTGATGCTGCCCGTGGTCAGCAACTGCGTCGTCGCAGAGGATGCTATTCCGGCAACCCCGGCACTTATTGCCGCAGTAGTCCAACTGGCGAGAGCCGCTTGCCCTGCCGCCAGACCTATCGCTGCGGCCTCTGATGCCGTAGCACCCGCCGCTACTGCGGTGGCGGCCGCCGAACTCTCCGCGGCACCGGCGATCAGGGCACTAGTAGCCCCGGCGGTGTAGATCGCCACTACGACAGCGACCACCATAACCACCACCTGCAACAACCCGCCATCACTCTTGGCGTGCATCTCACTATGGGTGTGATCGATGTTCGTCGTCTGGACGAAGTTGTCGCCCAAGAGTGCCTTGAGAGCGGGACTCGCATCCTGGCCGTTCTCGAAGAACTCACCGCTAATGCTGTCGATGCGGTCGGCGTTCAAATTCAAGTGCGCAGCGCTGATGAAGCCACCCGGCTGGACGCGGTCACCCCAGACTTCGAGGTAGCCGCCTTTGACGTTCTCCGTGTAGTGCCCCCACTCGGCGCTACGCTTTTCGTTGGTCAGCGTCTCGGCGTCCAAATCCAAGGTGTCGGCAGAGATGTAACCGGTGTTGCGAACTGAGTCCGCTTCGATGGTGAGGTGTTCAGCCTTGATCAACCCACCATTGAGCTGTGCTAGATCGGCCCGGCTGCTGTCCGGTAGATAAATTTTGGGAACCAGTGCTTCGATGGTCTGACCATCCGGTCCGGTCACTGTTTGGGTTTCGTACCAGAGTATCGGTGCGTCAAGTCGTGCGATCTGTTCCGCGCTGAGTGCCGTACCGAGACGGATGCTGTTGGCCGTGGCAAAGCGGGCGGCATTGTCGTAAAGCCGGGCGCGCTCGCCTTCCGGATCGTTCATGCCGAGGAAGCTGGCTTGACCGGTTTCCTTGAGTGCTGCTTCACGGATCGCCTGTTGTTCGAGACGCGCATTGAGCAGGAAGGGACTGCCGGTGTTCTGCAGCGAAGCGGGAAGAAGGTTGTTGAGGCTACCAGCCGGCAGGCTGATCAGGTTGAGTCGGCTCGTGCTGGAGAAGACTGTCGCGCCATGTGGCGTCCACGTGGCACCGGGCAGATTGCCACTGTTCGAGGCACCGGCCACGCCCGGCGCCAGATTGATCGTCTGGTTGGGAACGGTATTGGCCGGCGTCTGGTAATGGGGATCGGTCAGACCGTTGGCAATGGCACTACCGCCCAGATAGATGCTGCTTCCCTGGATCGTTCCCGTGTTGCTTTGGCTGGGTGCGGTTACAGTAACCGAGCCAACTGCCTGGGTGACTGCACTGGCGCTGCCGAAGGCGCCGAGGAAGTGATAGCCGCCACCGGCATAGATGTAGCCGTAGTAGCGGTTAAGTCCAGCGGTATTGTCGAATTGGTTAGCCTGGATACTCAGGTTTTGTCCGGCCGTGATCAGGCTGCCGTTGTTGGCCAGGGTGCCGGTAACCGTCGCAGCGAGATTACGACCTGCCGACAAGGTGCCGGGGGTCCCCATGGAGTTGATGACCAGGTCGATATGTTGGACGCTGGTACCGCTGTCCAGGTACATCGCGGTGCGATTGATCAGCGTCGTCCGACTGTTCTTGTCGACCCAGTCGGGGGATATTTCATTGAAGAGCTTCTGTTGGAGAACCGGGTTGCTGACATATTGCAGGACGTTGGCAACGTAGCCGGCCAGGCTGTAGGCGACGTAGGTCGTATTGGTCGTCCCGCCACCATTGGTCACGCTGTCCGCAGAAACAGTCAGGTCACGCGTGGCTTCGACGGTACCAGCATCATTGACGAGACTGGTGGCGGTGATGGCAATGTCCTGCCCAGCCAAGATCAAGCCTCGATTGGTCAGCGTACCCGCTACGTTCAGCGACAGATTACGTGTGGTTTCGAAGGTATCTTGATTGACCAGGTTGTTGGCGGTCAGACGGAAATCCTGCCCGGCCAGGAAGATCGTTTCGTTGGCACCGTGGGTGTAGTTGAGCAGGTTGAGGATTAGGTCGCGGCCAGCGGCGACCGTGCCCCCGAAATTACCGGTTACGCCGGTATCAAGCGTCAAATCGCGGCCCGCGAGAAGCGTTCCGCCGGCATTATTGGCTACGCCGCTCAGCGTGAATTGCGCGTCGTTCTCAGCCTCGATATGGGCATTGTTGGTGAAATCGCCCGTGGTAACGGCCAGGTCGCCATGGCTGAGGATCGTACCGGTATTGGCAATACGGATCGCTTGTAGCGTGAGATTGCCTAGCGTTTCGATCGATCCGTTTTGTGTCAGGGTGGCGGCTTGTAACGACAAGCTCCCCGTGCTGGCCATAGAGCCGTCGTTGATCACCGCACCGGTTACTGCGAGCTGGCTACCATCGCCGCCGGCCAATATCCCGCTCACACTGTTACTCAGGCTGGCCAATTGGAGATTGAAGGCCCCGTCGCTCTGCATGTGCCCGGTATTGGCCAGCGTGTCGGCTGTGACCGTTAATGTGCCAACAGCCCCTAGCGTACCGGTGTTGTCGATACGGGTTCCTGCACTCAGGGTGAGGTTGCTGCCGACAAGCAGGCTACCGCTATTGGTGATGGTGGTGTCGGCGATCAGCTGCAAAGCGGCTGCGTGAGTGAAGCTGCCGGTGTTGGTCAGGCTGCCTGCCCGAACCGTCGTATCCGCACCGCCCATGAGGGTGCCATCGGAGAGATTGAAGGTGCCACCCGGTATCGAGACATCCAGCGACCGGCCCGCGAGAATCTGGCCGCCACGGTTGTCCAGGTTCGGTGCGGTGACGGTGGTATTGCCGTACGCGGCGAGCGTCTGGTTACGGTTGTCGAGTTGCTGTGCCGATAGCGTCAGGTCGTTGCCAGCCAGCATGCCCGTGTGGGTCAGGGTACCGGTACTGGCAATTGAGATATTGCGGGCGGCATCGGCACGTTGCAGGGTCAGGTCGCCGCTGGCCGAGATGGTCAGGTCACCGCTACTGGCGGCGAGGTTGGTTGCACTACGCACACCCATACCGGCGGCAGTGGCAATCAGACGAATCGTGCCGGCGTTCATGGCGCCCAGCAGGCTTGCGTCGATGGCCAGGGTTTCACCAATACTGGCTTGATCGTTACCGGTAATGTTGGCGATTCGAGTCAGCGTGTCGTGATCGACGGTCTGGCGGCCGGCGATCAGGTTGAGCGTACCGGTGCCGACATCGACGGGACCGGCGATCTTTAAGGTCTGAGCAATGAGGTCAAGACGGTCAAGGCCGCTGGCCAAGCCAGCGCCGGTAATTTCGATTCGCCCACCGCGAACTTCGAAAGCTAAGGCGGCGGCCGTCTCGAATGCGCTGAGGTTACCGTTGGCGGCATCGAGCAACTTCGGCGTACCGGTAGTCAGGGTGACGTGACTGGTATTGACGAAAGCGCAGCCGTTGCAGGTGATACCGTTGGGGTTGGCGATGATCAGCTTGGCGGAGTCGCCAAGAATGCTTAGCGGGCCATTGAGATTGCTGGGAAGCGCCGAGACGACTTCGTTGAGGATGACGCTGGCGCTACGTACATTCAGATTGGGATTGGCTGCGATCTGGGTGCCGAGCGCGGTACTAATCGGCGCTTTGCTGTTATTGAGCAGCAGTCCACCCGAATCGACATCGAAACGCTGGTAGCGGTTGTAGGAAATGCCGGCAGCGTTCGGGGCGGCAATGTTGACCAGCGCCTGTCCGGAAGCCGTAGTCGTTACGGTGGGAGTTCGCCCCGCTACAGCTGCATCTGCTACCGGACCGGCCCAAACAATACCGGTTGGGGAGAGAAGACTCCAACCGATCAGCAACCAGGCGCCAACGCGTTGCCAAGTTCTGGTCCCGGATGTAGGCGCGTCGGACGCGTCTTGATCGGCCATGGGTGCGCTATCCCGGCCGCCTTCGCCATTTCGGAGATTCATGTTGTTCCCTTATGACCCGCTCAGCAAAGCGCCAATGAGCGGAACGAAGTCAAGCAGGGCATTACGCAACCCATCAACGGCTTCCGGCAGATGTTCGGAGAGCGAGTTATAGGTGTTGTACGAGTAGTCGTCTGTGAAATGCCGGTGATAGATGAAGCCCCGATACAAAATCATGTTTTTGGTCTTGGCGTCGACGAGCATGACATTCAGCAGCACCCGTCGTGCATAGGCGTTGAGTGGGCCGGGCGCTTGGTAACCGAGGGTCGGGACGAAAATCAATATGGCATCTGCCGCCGGCGAAGGCGGTGAATCGGAGGCGTCCTGTGATTTGCCCGGCTCACTGGAGGATGGGCGGAAAGTCAGGGTTTCGAATCCTCGGCGACTCAGTTCCGCCTTGCTTGCCTCGGCCAGTTCCAGACCCAAGTTCAGTGTCGGCAGTCGCTCCGCGACCAAATCACTGAACTTGGCCGCACGAGATTGCGCGTAGCCGTTCAGGTATCCGGACACGCCTCCGGTAATCGCCGCAGCACCCACATTCGTTCCGACAAAACCGGGCTGCGCCGCGCCCACGGCAGCGGTGATCTGGGGAGAATCGGGGATCTGGATGGCGATCGAGCGAATCGCAGCCAATTTTGTTTTATCGATCGGCGGCAGCGGTGGGACCGAAACGCACCCTGCAACCACCAAGACCCCCAATAGCAAAAAAAGCTGACGAAGGCACTTCCGATACGCGAAGGCCACAAAAAACCCAATATTGTTGTGCTTCATACAGTTTCCCCGGCGGAACGTTGGCTGACTGGGTTATTCGATCTTGGCAGCGGCAAGCAACTGCCGCATCAGTTCGGCGCTGGCTTTTTCCAGGGCTTGTGCTTCAAGGGTCCGGCGTAGTGTGTTCTGGACATCGGCATAGGCAGGTATTTGCGTCGGCCGCGATTCGTCGAGGCGGACCAGCCAATAACGCCCTTCGATGACGAGCGGTTCGGCCGTCACCATGCCAGGAGATAGCGTCGATATCGTGCGCGCCAAAGGCAGTGGCAACCCGGCCGTCTTGCCTTCGCTCAGTGGCAAGGGAAACGACACCCAATCCATGGCTCCACCGGTTTTACCGTTGGCCAGAAGACTGTGTTGGCGCGCCTGCTCGGCGAAGCTTTTTGCTGTCTGCACCTGCTTCAGTATCTGCCGGGCTTCGTTCTCTGTGGTGACAGCGATCACCGAGGGCTTGTATTCCCGCTCACCCAGACTTTGTATGATCACGTCGTAGCGGGCACGAACGTCGGCATCGCTGACCGGTTGTGGCTTGACCGTGGTGGTGACGTAGCGCTCGATCATGGCGCGATTCATCGCTGCATCACGGGCTGCGATCACCGCCGGATCGTTTTGCAATTTCTTCTTGGCGGCTTCCTGGCGGAGCAATTCCTGGGCAATCAATTGGCCACGCAGTTGTTGGCGCAATTCCGGCGAATCCTTCCCGCCCTGTGCCACAGCCAGTTGGAGCAGCGTATCGAACTTAATCTGGGAAATGGCCACCCCGTTGATACGTACGTAGGGCTTGAGCGGCGGCTCCGCCTGTGCGAGACCGCATGCCAGCAGGAGAACGGCGAGAAAATGACGACGCATGTCGGTAGCCTCAGAGTTGTAGCGTGATGGTGAAATTGAAGTAATCGCTGCGCGGAACGCCAGCCGGTGCGGTCTGGGGAACGCCCCAGATCACCTCGGCGCTGACGCCCTTCCAGGCTGCACGGAGGCCAAGCCCCAACGACGAAAGTTTCTGGTCGGCGGTCGCCGCCAGCTGGCGTGCCACCCCGGTATCCCAGAAAGCGTAGGGGTCGAGACGCCAGCCGCTGGCTGCCAGGTTGTTCGGCAAAGCGTTGGTCCATTGCAGTTCGTTGCGCATCAGTGCACCCCGATCCCCGGCGACGATTCCTTCCTTGAAGCCGCGAATGGAACCGGCTCCGCCGAGATAGATTTGATCGGCACCGGGGAGGCCGGTACGGGAGGTTTGCCCATTGATTTGGGTACGCCATGCCAGGGCGGAATTGAGTGTCCAGGCCAAGGAGACGTTGGCATCCCACTTTTCGAACTCGAAATGCGGAGCACTGGACGGCAAGTTCGGCGTATCGCCGTCGCCGCCAAAAGCCTTGAGCCCTCGCGAGTAGCCCAGTTCGGCGCTGAGCGCCCCTATTTGCCCTCGCCACAGGGTGTTGCCGGCAAGGCGGGAAACTGCCTGTTGTTGCGGCATCAGCGCGATATCATCGATCCGGCGCTGGGTGTCGCGCAGAACCATGGTCAGATCCAGGGCGTGACGAAATTGCTGGCTACGTGAGATGACGTGGTTCCAACCGAGGGTATGGCTGGATGTTTCTGTCCGGCTGACGATGCCACTCAACAGTTCTACCCGGCTGTTGGCATGCGCGTAGGCATAGCTGGCCGTGCCATAGCCAAAGGGAACGGAGACGGCCAGAAGTTGTGACTTGGCATCGGCCGATTCGACGTCGGTGATGGCCCAGCTATCCCACAAGCCGAAGAGATTGTCCCATTCGGCGCCGAGGCGTCGCCGCTGAACTCCTGTTGCGCTCTGGCCGTAGTTATCCGTACCGAGAGAAACGCGCCATGGTTTTTCAGGGTGCGTATCCAGCACGACAACGGATCCGCCCGGCGTTTGTCCTGGCTGGATCGAGGCTTCGGCCCGGCGCGAGCGAAGACGGTTGATTTGATCTACGCTCTGCTCAATGTCGGTCAGCTGCAGCGGATCACCGGTCCCCAGCGGCCAAGCCGAAGTCTCGGCACGATCGTCTATTCGTATCTGCTCGACGGTGCCGGTTACCACCGTGATTTCGAGTTTGCCGCTATTGAGGTTTTGCGGGCCGAGGTAGGCCCGAGTGGTGACGTAGCCGCGATCGATATAGGCAGCTGTCAATTTGCGCAGCAGCAGATCGAGGCGCTTCGGACCCAACTCGAGGCCGATGAAAGGCGCAACAATCCGTTCTCGATCTGTGGCGCTTAGAACCCGGTCACCAACCAGAGTGATATCGGTAATCAGGAAGGTGCGTGCGCTTTCGACGACATCCGCTGGGTTTTGTGTGCCGGCCTGTGGCGGTTTAGGCGTAACAACCTGAGGCTGAGGACGGCTCAGTGCTTCGTCGCGACTTCTTGCCCGCTGTTCGTCCAAAAGGCGCTGGCCTTCGTCACGCTGCACCTGTCCCCAAGCTACTCCTGAAAGGCATGCCAATACGGCCAGGCAGGCGCATTTCATGCGACCTCGCGTGGGCTGGTCGTTCCTTTTGGACATCTTGGCCGAACTCCCTTGAATTCTTGTATTTATGACTTTCGGCCTAGTAGCACCTATTCTTGAAAGGCTAACCGATTTGTCATTTGTGTAAAATGCGAAAGATATATGTCATATACGTTATTTTGCAATGGGAAAATGTCAATTTCCCTGAAATCATCAGCTTTTGTTGTCAGGACGCCACAGCCATGCTGGATACGTGATGTTGGATTTCCAATGGCTACATGGCGACGAACAAGGCATATGGCATACTCGAAATATGGACATACATACACGCTCACATGCAGCCGCTTGCCCCTTTTGCCATTCGGCAGATACCGGCGTAGTCGAATTGGAGCGCCGCCGCTGGACTGTAGTTTGCAATCAATGTGAAGCGTCAGGCCCTGTGGCCGCTATCCCGGCGATTGCGCGGGATTTATGGGCTACCGCTGGAGACAAGGCGAAGCAGTCAGCGGAGATGGCTACTGCCTGATTTCCTGCGCCAAGTCACACCAGGCGCACTCTGATATTGCGGTGGACCACTGTTTGATATGCCTGACGCTCAGGAGAAGAGTGCGGCTGATAGGCAATTACGATGAATTATTTTGTTCAACATAATTTACGAGCGCGAAAATAATTGATCGTAAAACGAGCAACTACCTCATTACCCCACTCATCTACGAGGGCCATTTTTAGCGGACTTTCCTTGGCCAGTTCATACTCGTACTACTTCCGCGAGCACCGCGGAAAGCTTCACACGTCAAAGTCGGAGTTGGCCAGCTAACTATTAATATTCCGATTCTGCACGCAGATATGCTGTGCGAATTGCTCGAGCATCAGTCAGGGCATGGTGCAGTTTCTGACCCGGATTGCGCAGGAAAAACGCCGCCATTTCGTCATTGAACAAGCAGCGTTGCTGGCCATTGGTAAAGTTGTCCGGCGTTTTCCGGAAGTACCAATTGCCAGTGATCGATTTGCCCACCGAGGCGAAGGTCTTGCTGAGTATTTTTTGATCCCAATCGGAATCGGAGACAAACAGGAATTCGTCGCCCAGGTTGCTGAGCCAATCAGTCAGTGACCAAAGAAAATCAGCTGTTGAAATCGGGGGCAGCGATAGCAAGGGCAGAACCGTTGCTTTCACAAAATCATTGCAGGACTCTTTTGAGTAATCGGACAACTCCGCGTAAAAATCTTCGCCAGATTGGCTAATGAAGCCCGCTGAGATCAACGACGCGGAATCGCTCAGGTCAGTGAATTCACAGTCAAAGAAAAGTAGCGTGACCATTTACGGGGAAGGTGATGATCCACTTTGACCAGTTGGGATTCCTAGTTTTTGCAATTCGCCGTAGGACCTGCAAGCAAGCCATTGGCCTTATTGCCCAAGTGCGCAGCTTTTTCGACCCGGTTTTTGAAGGTATCCCTGGAAGCATCCAGATAGGCAAGCATTCGCGCGCTACGCAACTCTGAATTGGGAAACTCGTCCAACCCAGGTGAGCGCTTTTTCGAGATCCGCTTCATCGCCACCTCAGTGCTTCCGCAAGCCCTTCATCTAGTCCGTCAAACAACGCTCCGACCGACATCGTCACCAACTGCCATAAGACCGTGAAACATATCAAATCGTTTCCTGGCCTGCTCGAATGCTTGCATTGACCATACGGCCTTTCCGGATTTCTCGGATTGCCTTGTAAATTTGCCAAGGGCCAACCAGCCAGCCGATCATCGCCGAAATAGCCAAGTGGAACAACAACTCGGCCCAGCGCATGGCCGGATGGAAATAGCCGCCGCCCGGCGTAAAGAACCGAGACAAAGCACTCCAGCCGAAAGGCAGAAATGCTGCCATCAGTGCGAGCATCCCCTTTTCATGCCAGGGGAGAAGTAGGTTGCCAAGAACAATAAGGGCGATTGCAAACATCCCGGCACTCATCGCCAGTTGCTTAGCGAAATGCTTCATTACGCTATTGTTGTGAGAGGTCAGGCAGGCGGCACAGGACACTTGTTCTAACCCGACCTGGCATTCGGGGCACAACGCCCGGCCACAATCGCTGCAAAGACCGATTGCATCGGCCACTGGATGATTTGCGCACTTCATTAAATGTTCCCCCTGAAACCTAGTCGGCGTAGCAATAGCGGATTGACATACAAGCGCGCCATTGTGACGTAAACGCGGCTGACGTAAAAGCGGCACCCAGCGACCATCATCAGATGGCAACCGTAAGTTCAGCTCCTGAGGGATTTACCGCGCGGCAAACTCTTGCCGCCAACCTGCGCCGCTTAAGGTCTACCCGCGGCTGGTCGCAAGAAGAACTGGCTTTCGAGTGCGAGTTGCACCGCACATTTATTGCCCATGTCGAACGGAGCGGGCGGAACATCTCGCTGGATAATCTTGAACGCTTGGCCAAAGCGTTTCAAGTGCCGGTATTCGAGTTGCTGCTCCCACAGACCGATGAGAGTTGTGTCCGCCGAGACATATAACCGGCACATCTAGTCCTCCTCCGACTCTACTAGCTTCACTGGAACTTGTCGTTTGGGGAGGGTACGAATAGTCTTGTTCCTGGCCGGAAGTCATCGGCTATTGGTGAATGAGTCACCGTATCTAAACCATCGGCACAGCCATCATTGACCCGAATATTCGTTCTGCCTGTTCTCTGGGGCAGAAGGGCTGAGGCTGAGTATTCGGGCGATAGGTTCGCGGTACGTTAAGTAGATTGACGCCTTTATCGGTGAGGAGGCGCGTCACGAGTTGAGCAGTGCAGCCCAAGCGTTTCCCGATACCCTGACAAGATAGATATTTCGCCCGAAAAACTTCTATGCTTTGTGTTGTGATGTACAAGATGCGTCCCTGGTGAAAGCCTTGTAATTCTCCCCAGGAAACCAACGTTGGGCAAACACTAGGATCGCACTCGAGGGCGTTAGCGGCTCTTGAAGCAGGAAGGGCACAATGGATGCTGACGTCTTCACGCAATGATCGAATCGTTTGGCCATCGATTACGAGATCACCAATGTTTTCCCCGAGGCGTCCAAGCGGAATTAGAGTGCCATCCAGTATGTTGCGCAAGATTCGATACTTATTTTCCATGCCGAAAAACTTCATTCGACAAATCCTCGCCAGCGTGACGAAGCCTGCCGGAACTTCCGGAATTTTATTGGAGGCACAAGCTAGAAAGTCCGCACGAAAGTTGTTCAGATCAGAGTGGTTGAACGGCTTGAAATGGGTGTTTATATGATTGACATGGTAATAGCCGTCGCGACGCAGGCGCTCCAGCATGCTTACAGTGAGGCCAAGGTATATTGCTGCCTCGCGCAAAGCTACGGCCCCGTCAGTGGCCTTGGTTGGTAATTTAATTGGGATTTTGTAGACGGTTTGTCCCTTGACCTGTCCGCGTTGTATCTCTATTCCAAATTTGCCTTGTTCTGCCCAGCGACGAGCAGTAATGGGCTGTACGCCAAGACGTCGAGCGAGTTCGGTACGATTGACTATATTGCTCGTTGTTTCAGTGCCCCCGACCTCTTGCCGAATTTGTGAGGGTGACAGGCCTTGTTCCCGCAGTTTCATCCATTTGTCTGGAGTGAGAAAAAAACGGGGATCGGTACCAAGCGTAGGGCCACAGGAGGCACTGTACTGGCCGAATGCTGCGCGTAGGAACACCAACTTTTCTCGGGGAATTTTTCTGGCGCTTACCACACGCCTGTAAAAAACCTCAAAACGGCGAGTCAGTCCAGTGCTCGCCCCATTTTGGGGCGAATCGATAGTGTTCAGGAATTGATGGAATTGCTTAGGCCAGTTTTGGAAAAAATCCGACAGGCGTATAAGACGGTCTCGATCGTACTTCGCATACTTGCCTTGGAAATTAGTGCCCATGAGGGCATTGGCCAGTTTATTTAGGAGCTTCAGAAGATCGCAGACTCCCATTTGCCGCAGCGAGCTTGCTGGTATCTGGCTCGGCGCGCTTGGGTTGGTCGGTAGTTCATGCAGTGCATCGTAGACAACTTGAAGTAGATCTATCGTATGCTGCGGGAACATTGGCTCGGCTGTAGCCGTTATGCGATGCCCGCAGTGGCAGCGATCCAAGCCTTGACGAAACCAGGCGAGCTTACGCTGGCAAGCAGGACAGCGATCTATTAAGGGAATTCCGTGCTTCGGACATGCGAGCATGATGCGCAGATCCCACGCCACGTCGACCATGCCATTCTCAATGACACATCGTGGGCAAATTTTCGGATGTTGAAGTAACAGTTGGCTGAACAATGGGTGGAGGCCAAACTGTTTAGGCGGGGTGGGGTTCCCGCTCGGGTAGCTGTGCCATGGCTGCTTCGCTAGTTCGTGAACGGGGCGGCCAATGATTTTCGACAACTTGTCGATGGGTAGCGAGGCACTGGCCATTTGTGCCCGAGATATCCCTGCCAACTCGAAGATGTGCCATGGAGTCTGGTAGCCGTTGGCTTCCGAAACGCGTAGAACGTAGCCGAGGATTCCCTCCCGTGGTTTAGCGGGAGGGGTGTACACGAGTTGGCCATCAGGAGTGTTCATACTTTTCATTTAGATTCTCCCCGATAAGACTTCAGAAGCCTTCGGCTTACGTTCCCGGCTGGACGTCTGTCTTGAAATACATGGTTCCTCTTTTGCCGTCCCAATAGACTTGACCCGAAGGATGATTTCATCCGTTATCTCGCTGTTGAAATCTTCGTGAAAAGGATCGAATCCGGGTTGCAATGCCGAGCCCCCTTTGATCATCACATCGTGATGCGCCGCAGATAGCTCCGGAAGGCCTATTGCACGGCTGCCATCATCCAGCGCATTCCAAATCGCCTGCTTCAATAGCTTGGTTAGGTAGCCTATTAGCCCTCCGGTGGCACAGTAAAAACGAAAAGCGACTTCTGGTGCCTCTAGTTTCGGCCATTCGAAGGCCGACAAGCTATTTCCCATCCCCGTCAAAATGGCGGAGAACTCTTCGCGGTCATCCTCGTTCATCCAGTCGAAGCGAGGAAGATGTATTGGTGCCATGAATCGTCCGTCCAGTTGCTCGTTCTGTTCGATGACAGAGAGGCAACTGGGCAGTCCGGTGACAATCAGCCCCAACTTCGCATCGTCGACCAAAACCTTCAGCCAGTCGGCCACGTAATGCTGAACCTTGCGCGTGGTTTTGTCGTAGAAGTGCTGGAATTCATCCAAGGCTAGAATGACCGTTTCAGCCCGTTCCAACAAAATCATCAGGCGAAGTGTTTTGGCGATTTCCGTCCCTTTATCGAAGTTGGGGTCGCCTAAATGGTAGAGAAGAAGCTCGACCAGACCTTTGACAGTCGGCTTGGATGGAACCTTTACGCGAAGGAAGGGAACCTTCCTCCCATCCGCTGTCCGAATGGGAGGATGTCGAGTCTCAAAGTGCTCAAGGGCCCGTGATTTGCCCGTTCGGGATTCGCCTACGATGGCTAGCCCGATAGGGTCCACGCATCGTTGCATAGCCTGCAGGCATTGCTCGATGCGGGTGATCGCCCGCTCAAATTGTGTGTGGGGGATCAGGGTTCGGTCGACGAGATCGTATAGGTCGTCCGAGATGGCGGTGGATGAGGGCATTTCGGGCTCCTGGCGTTTGGAATTAAATAGCCTTGTCAGCACGGCGCGACTCAAGCAGCGGTTTGAAGGTGCGGCCCCGCTTGGTTGTAGGGACAGGGATTGTTGGACTGACGGGAGCTTGAGGGGCCGTTGTTGGTACAGGCGCTGCCGTTGTGCTGCTCTGAGATGGCGGCGAAGAAGTGCGGTGTCCCAGGAAGCGGTGACTCCGATTCCGACTCCGTCGAACTTTGCGGTCGAAGTCGTCGAGAACCAGTTCGGTTATCCGGCGCTTGGCTTCAGCTAAGGCTTCGACATCCGTGCGTCCTTGCAAATTGCGCTTCGCAAACCTGCGGCAGACCTTGTGCTGCCACAAAGTTAATCCTCTGGCGTACTCAAGATCGATGGCGGGTACAGCCAGGTACATGCTGCTGTCGGGTATCAGGATATGGATTTCCCCCACGTTGTCGGCCTGGAAGCGCACGGTCACATCGAGGTTATTTCCTAGGCGCCGGGAAATCTGCTGTACCTCGGGTGAATTATAGAAAAGGCTGTTGATCTCGATTCCCTTGTGGGTGAGGCGGCGGGTTTCGATAGCGCCAAGGATGGCTTTGAGTTCGTTCGGGTCTGCAGGAATCGGGATGTCGAGTCCTACCGTTTCGATCTTCCAGGCATGTGCCGGTGTATCGCCAAGCGTTTTGTGAGGACGCTGGTGGTAATGGTCGACAATCCAGACATGCAGGATTTCTCGCAGGGTGCTCAATGTCATCGTGGCGTTTTTGGCGGCGTCGTAGTCACCTTTTTCCAGAATGTCGGAGAAAGTCGTGCCGGGAACACCATGTGCAACGCCCCGGTTCAATGTGCCCAGGAGGCGCTCGACGGGACCTTTGAACCACGGTTGCTTGCGTGGGCAGTATTGGATGGATATGCCTAGTGTCAGGCACGCAGTCTCAAGGCTTTCTCCGTGAAACTCAGCGCCGTTGTCACACACCAGGGTATCCATCACGCCGAACATCGTCCATGCGCCCTTGACAGCCGGATATTTTTCCTTGAGATTGCCTTTGGGCAGCATTGCATGCCGAAGGCAGCGCGCGACGGTGAGATGGCTAGGCGGATCGAAGCTGAGATCGAAACCGAGAATGGCGCGCGTATGGACATCGATGCAAAGCGTTAACCATGGACGGCCGAGAGGTAACATCGTCTCCTCGTCGACGACGAAGGCATCAAGTCGGGTGTGGTCTATTTCGACCCGCTCAAGCGGGAGTGATGTACCCGGGCTTTTCCTGACGGACCGGAAATAGATGTCGGCAGCTCGTTTGCCATGGCGAGCGGCATATCGGTCGTATGCAGGAATGGCATTAATCAGACGCCTGACTTGGCGCAGTTTCGGCATCGGTAGTTGATTGTCGTTGAGCCGGAGAACGTTCTCGCGCCTGACTTCTGTGATTGCATAGTCAAGGGTATCCTGGATCGTTTTTCGCTCCTGGGTCATATAGACCTTGTCGATAGATGCCTCCAGAATCTCAATCAGCTTGGCTGGGAGCCTGGCATCTCGATTGCCCGAGCGGCAATACTGATCAACAATGGAGCGGATGTCGTGGCCTCCCGGGAGATAGCGTTTCATCCATCGCCATACCGTTACGTAATGGGGTGGCTTTGCCGGCCATTTGATTTCCTTCCACTCAGCGTTGATGACTTCCTTTGCTAGGGCTTGGCTTGGCGTGGGCCCCAGCTTGGTCAATATGGCCTCGACGTAGTGCCGGCGGTACTTCGCACGATTGCGTAATCTCTCAGGCAGACAGTTGAACTGGCTCATTGCGTTTTCACGCTGCTTTTTCTTGCTGATTGAGGGCTGCGCCTCAGGTGTGTCGATGAATCTGAAACGACCTTCGAGGTACAGATCGAACAGTTCGGTTTGCTCAAACCGTTTCAGTTCACCGGTAACCTTGTCTTCGAGCTGCCAGAAGCCCTCATCGATTTGCCGAAGGAAAATCCAAATGCGGCTATCCAGATAGGCTTCCATTCCTTTCATGAATTTTGCGCGGCTCATGATTACATCCTTTCCACATAGACCAATGATTCAGGGAAAATCGGCCGCATCAGATCGATTCGTAGCCGCCCCTCGAGGATGAGCCGGCACAGGGCTGCAAGTTTGCTTTTGTCGGTAGGGTGGCCGACGACCTGCTTCCATTGGAGCGGATTTTTTTTGAATTGCAGCCGAAGCCATTCGAAGCGAGTAAGCTCCACCTCGCTACGCCCGAATCTGAGCAAAAATCTCAGATTGGCCAAACGGAACGATCGATCGCGTATTTGCGATTCGGTCCAGATTCGATAGCCGTAACCATGGCGTGCCAATGCGGGAACTAGATACGCCGTCCGGGTTACGATTTCTTTGGTTAGCGCCTCTTGGTCCGTCTTGATTTCGACGAACACTTGGCGGTTCGGGTATGAGACAAGCACATCCGGGTAATGACGAAGCTTCTTACCAATCCCGTAGTAGAGGGTCACCGGCTGTTCGTCGAATGAGATTACCTCGGTGGAGACATCGAGAAGCATGAAAGCATCTCGTTCGAGGGAGGACTCCCAGTAATGCATCCGGCGACTTTTGAGGCCTGGGTATTTGCCAGTGACACGGCTGTTGGAGCGAGATATAACGCGGCGGGCGCGCTCTTTCTCGGCAAACTTAATATCGACTTGATATTTCATGAAGCTCTCCTTGACAGTTGCTGAACACGGAGAGACCGAGGCAAATCGCAGGCGAAACTCCAGCGTGCCGATGTCTGAATGACATCAGCTATTGGATTCGCGAAAGTGAGCGACACTGGCAGAGAGGCGCTTGACTTGTCGCCTTCTGATCGTAAAATGAAGATGTCTGGTGCGCAAAACTAGATATCTTCAAAAACGGCCTGGGCTCGGGAGAGCTTGGGCCGTTGCCGCTTTTGGCCCATGAATGGGCCGCCCTTTATTGCGTACTGTCTCTGTCTTTCTCCTTCTGATTTGGCCTAATGGGCGGCCATCCCTGTCTCGCCAGAACGACGGGACTAAAAACAATTTTCCCGGAATGCTTTCGTTTTTCTAGCCATTGTCAAAATCTAGAAAGAAATTTGACTAATTTCAAGGTAAGTTGCTAATATAAAAGAAAATTCAGACAATTGTCGGAATCGGTTTCCTAGCAGAATGACCAGTAGTTACCCAACGCGCCACATAGAAAATCCAAAAATCCGGTCGATGCGGGTCCGGAGTTGGTTTCATGCAGTCTCACTGATGAGCGGACTGACAGTGGGGGAACTGGAGAGGGCGTTTCGGGAAGAAGGAAGTGCTCGGGCGCCACGATCATGTATTTGGAATAAATACAAGCGAGGAGAGGTGGTGCCTCGTAGCCGACACCAAGGTGATGGCCGGCCCAAGTTGGTTGAGCGTGTAGAAGCGCGTTATCCGGGTACGGAGAAGTGGCTGTTTTCGCCGCTATGGCGCTTGGCTGACCAGGCACCTATGGCAATGAGTGAGTTGCGTGATATTTATGAGAGCTTGCCAATCCGATTGCGAAATCTCATTGTTTTACCATCAGCATTGGCAAGCGATGTTTTTTGGCGGCGAGAATTTGAAATTCAAACGCCAGTAACGGAGCTATTCAGGTTCCAGACCGTAGACGATTTGCTGGCAGGGTTGGCTCTATTACGTGAAGCAGAGGTTTGCCAAGGACATCTTTTTTACCGATATCTGATTGAGGTGGTAAAAATTCTGCTACGTAGTATTGATTGGGAGGGACTTGAGACGACTTCGATCCCGTCGGAGCTTACAAACTACCTGCATTCCAGATGGGTAATAGCAAAACCAATACTGAGCAAAGATGCCCAAGAGGCTTTAAGAATCTGGCTTAAAGAATTGGAGGTGAATTCAACAACATCAATCTACGGTGAACTTGCCCTATGAGAGAGGCGTGGCATCCAGCAGGGAATCGTTTGATCTCTGTCGCTGAATATCGAGAGGAGTTTGGTAACAAGCCAATTAAGCAGGCTGATAACCGGCCACGAGCATTTTGTCCATTCTGCCCTGCAAAGCTAGGGGATTGTGCAGGAAGAACAGCAGAATCCATTGGACATTTTGCTCATTTAAAAAATTCTGGTTACTGTCCGAGCAAAAGTAAAGCAGCAGAGCCGTTTCTTATATTGCCCCCTGTTGATCCGGATCCAAATAATTCGATTCGGCTACGGAGATTTGTAAGAGATGCGTGGTATTGGATTTATTGGAAAATGAGGGATTTGGTTCCTTGTTTTAGCGTTGAAGAGTTTATAGAGCTGATTCGGGAAGCTACTCGTTATCAAATATGGGCCTACAGACATTTTGAGCCGTGGGAAGTTCCTTATACTTTAGTTGTTCTTAATGATTTCTCGCCTGCGACAGGATACAAAAAGCAGGGCCGGCCGCAACGAGAGTTCTGGTATAGGTTTTGGTACGCTACACCTAATGGCTCATTTTCCGAGCTATGGAATGATCCTCATGAAAGGCCGTTGTTATACCGCGGCGTTTTTAAAGTGCCCACGACGCTGAATGTGCTTCCTGGTATTTCGGACTCACATGCGCCCCCAGAAGTAATTCGACAAGAATCAGATTATCTTGATCGCACAAAGCCTAGTTTATTTCCCTTTATTGTTGATGAGGTCGAGAGAAGGTTGCCGATTATTCTCCGATTGGATACTGACTGAAATAGCGTCTACACGGCACAGTTGCTGATATGTCATTTCATAAAGCGAAGATTCACATGCAAACAACGAAATTGTAGGATCCAAGTAATCTAACCTTTCAGCTATTTGTAAAAGTTGATCGCAACGGACGTGTAGGTCTTCAGACAGTTGGTCGGTTATTTCTATTTTCCAAAATAATAAACCGGCTCTTGCTTCGTGAATGGCTTCGGAGCATTCCTTTGGCCATTGGTTCATGCTTTTTAGAAGTTGCTCATCTGCACTGAATGCTTTGAAGATTGTGTCTCGGAAAATTAATTTGTTGCATGGAAATTCAATATAGCCAAAATGGCCGCTACTAACGGAGGTTGGCCCGCAGGCCATAGATCCAACTATTATCATTTGGTAAGGCATTTTTACCTCAAGTAGATATGGGGAAACAGATATGGCCGCAATCGCGGCCATATTTAATTGCAGGGTATTTTTCCCAGCCCTGTTTCTGATTTATTCGGCGGGATAATCGAGAGTTTAATTTTCTCAATGCGCTCAATAAGGAGCGAAAACTCTGGGCGAAAAAAAACGTGTGTCGATTGCTCGACACACGCTTAGGTGAATGACTCAGTTTCCCGAGTTTCCTTTAACCCCTAGTTGCAAACTATGGAGGCTTTGGATTGCGAACTATGGGAACCTTAATTGAAATCTTTGAAGTACGGATTGCAAACGTTGGGGGTTCCCACAGCCGGTTTGCGGGAATGCCCAGCCCAGCAAAAAGCCCCAAGGGTTTGCACCCTTGGGGCTTGGCATGGGTCAGGAAACTGGTCCGGCCATTTCCTTTACCCGGCAACTACATCGGTGTCTTCCGGTTAGCCGCAGGTACCCACTGCGCCGCAGGCGGTGCAGAAGTCGCAGCCGTCCTTGCGGATCATGGTGTGGTTGCCGCATTCACCGCACAGCTTGCCCTGGGTCGGCAGCACCTTGTTGCTGGTGGTGTCTTCCGGCGCTTCCAGGATGCCCATCTGCTGCAGCGGGAAGCCGGCTTCGTCGAGGATGCCGAGCATGGCGTAGCGGTGGATGATCAGCTGGGCGATGTAGGCGACGGTCGACGGGTAGGTCTGCTGCTTGCGCGAACCCGGGACGAAGGCCATGAAGTCGCCGAACGGCTCGGAGTAGTCGAGCAGCTTCCTGAGCTTCATGCCGATCCAGGCCGGGTCGAGGACGCGCATGTCCAGCGACAGCAGCTTGCAGAGGCCGTCGAGGGCGCGCGGGTAGTTGCCGGAGAGCCACATCGAGTAGGGGCGCGAAGTGCCGTCGGGCAGGGTGATTTCCTTCAAGCCGAGGACGAAGTCTTCGCCGGTGGAGGAGTTGCTGACGTCGACCGTCCAGGACAGCGTGCCGTCGGTGCCGGTCTTGGGCTCGTCGCGCGAGAACATGGCGTCGAGCACGGGGGTCGGACCGTCGCCCTCGA
>DATGXM010000617.1:0-10712 GCA_035298985.1 Azonexus sp.
CTGTCGAGGCCATGGGCAGCGTGCTGGTCGATGGCGAGCGGGTGTCCAGTTCCGGGGTGCGCAAGGCGCTGGCCGCCGGCGACATGGAACACGCGGCGCGTCTGCTCGGTCGTCCCTACGTTATCGACGGACAGGTTCTGCATGGACAGAAACTGGGCCGCCAGCTCGGTTTTGCCACGGCCAACCTGCGCATCAAGCACAATCCGCTGCCGATGTCCGGCGTCTTCGCAGTCGAAGTCAGCGGCCTCGGCGAGCGCCCCCTGCCCGGGGTGGCCAATCTCGGTATCCGCCCCACGGTCGGCGGCTCGCGGCCGCTGCTGGAAGCGCATCTTTTCGATTTCGATCGCGACATCTACGGCGCGCATATTGCCGTCCGTTTCGTGCACAAGCTGCGCGACGAGCAACGTTTCCCCAATTTCGATGCCCTCAAGGCGCAGATCGCGGCCGATGCCGCGGCGGCGCGGGCCTACTTCAAGCTGTGAGCACGCAAAATGGCTGATTACAAAGACACCCTGAACCTGCCGGATACCCCCTTCCCGATGCGCGGCGATCTGCCCAAGCGTGAACCGCAATGGGTCGCCCAGTGGCAGCAAAAGAAGCTCTACCAGCGCATCCGCGAAATCAGTGCCGGCCGCCCGCGCTTCGTGCTGCACGACGGTCCGCCCTATGCCAACGGCGACATCCATATCGGCCATGCGGTCAACAAGGTGCTGAAGGACATCATCGTCCGTTCGAAAACGCTGTCCGGCTTCGATGCCCCCTACGTGCCGGGCTGGGACTGCCACGGCCTGCCGATCGAACACCAGATCGAGAAGCTGCACGGCAAGAACATTCCCGCCGACAAGGTGCGCGAACTGTGCCGTGCCTACGCCGCCGAGCAGGTCGAGCGCCAGAAGAAGGATTTCATCCGCCTTGGCGTACTGGGCGAGTGGGACAATCCCTACCTGACCATGAATTTCAAGGCCGAGGCTGAGGAAATCCGCGCCCTGGGCAAGATTCTGGAGCAAGGCTACCTGTACCAGGGCCTGAAGCCGGTGAACTGGTGCCTGGACTGCGGTTCGGCGCTGGCCGAGGCGGAAGTCGAGTACGAAGACAAGAATTCGCCGGCCATCGACGTCGCTTTCGAAGTGCATGAAAACCATGCCGACAAGCTGGCGGCTGCTTTTGGCCTGACCCATCTGCGCGGCCCGGCCTTTGCCGTCATTTGGACGACGACGCCATGGACCTTGCCGGCCAACGAAGCGGTCAGCGTGCATCCGGAACTGACCTACGACCTGATCGAGACGGAAAAGGGCGGCCTGATCCTCGTCCGCGAACTGGCCGAAGCCGCGCTCAAGCGTTACGGCCTGGAGGGTACGGTCGTCGGTTCCTGCCAGGGCAGCGCGCTCGATCAGATGTTGCTCAAGCACCCGTTCCAGGACCGCGATGTCGCCATCATCTGCGGCACCCATGTGACGACCGAAGCCGGTACCGGCCTCGTGCACACCGCACCGGCACACGGCGTGGACGACTACAACATCGGCAAGAAATATGGCCTGCCGGTCAACAACCCGGTCGGCAACGACGGCAAATTCATCTCCACCGTGCCCGCCCTGTCCACCGGCGAACTGGCCGGCAAGAGCGTGTGGGAAGCCAATCCGCTCGTGCTCGGCGAACTGGAAGCCCGCGGCCGTCTGCTCAAGCAGGAACGCATCCAGCACAGCTATCCGCACTGCTGGCGCCACAAGACGCCGATCATTTTCCGCGCCACGACGCAGTGGTTCATCGGCATGGAAAACCGCAAGGACGAGAGCGAGCCGACCCTGCGCTGGATCGCCGAGCGCGCCGTCGATGAGACCCAGTTCTTCCCGGCTTGGGGCCGTGCCCGCCTCGAAGGCATGATGAAGACCCGGCCGGACTGGTGCGTGTCGCGCCAGCGCAACTGGGGCGTGCCGATTCCCTTCTTCCTGCACAAGGAAACCGGCCAGCCGCATCCGCGCACGGCGGAGCTGATCGAGCAGGTTGCCCAGCGTGTCGAAAAGGCGGGCATCGAAGCCTGGTTCAGCCTGGATGCGCGCGAACTGCTGGGCGACGAGGCCGACCAGTACGTCAAGATGAAGGACACGCTCGATGTCTGGTTCGACTCTGGCACGACGCACTGGCATGTGTTGCGCGGCTCGCATGCCGCAGTATCTGCGCATCCGGCCGACCTCTATCTCGAGGGTTCCGACCAGCATCGCGGCTGGTTCCAGTCCTCGCTGCTGTCCGGCTGCGCCATCGACGGCCGCGCGCCGTACAAGGCCTTGCTGACCCACGGTTTCGTGGTCGACGGCAAGGGCCATAAGATGTCGAAGTCCAAGGGCAACGTCATCGCGCCGCAAACGGTTTCCGACAAAATGGGCGCCGACATCCTGCGCCTGTGGACGGCATCGACCGATTATTCCGGCGAACTGAGCATTTCCGACGAAATCCTCAAGCGCGTCGTCGAAGGCTACCGCCGCATCCGCAACACGCTGCGCTTCCTGCTGGCCAACGTTTCCGATTTCGATGCCGCCGCCGACATGCTGCCGGTCGACCAGTGGCTGGAAATCGACCGCTATGCGCTGGCCCTGACACGCGAGTTGCAAGCCGGCTGCCGTGCCGACTACGACAAGTACGAGTTCCATCGCGTCGTTCAGGCCCTGCAGACCTTCTGTTCAGAAGATCTCGGCGGTTTCTACCTCGACATCCTGAAGGACCGCCTGTACACGACCGCCCCGAAGTCGGTTGCCCGCCGCTCCGCCCAGTCGGCGCTGTGGCATATCACCCAGGCTTTCGTGCGCTTGCTGGCACCGATCACTTCCTTTACCGCTGAAGAGGTCTGGGCGGTTATGAGCGGCAAGGAAGACGATTCCGTGATGTTCCAGCTCTGGCACGAGCTGCCGGTAGCGACTGAAGAGGGCGATCTGCTGGCCAAGTGGAGCTTGATCCGCACCGCCCGGGCCGATGTGACCAAGGCGCTGGAAGCCCAGCGCGAAGCGGGCAAGATCGGTTCGGCGCTGCAGGCGGCGGTCGAGATCCGCTGCGCCGGCGACAAGTTGGCGGCGCTGACCTCGCTCGGCGACGATCTCAAGTTCATTTTCATCTGCTCGGCGACGACGGTGATCGGCGACGAGACCGAGTCGGTGACGGCGACGCCGCTGGAACACACGAAATGCGAGCGCTGCTGGCATGTCCGCGACGACGTCGGCGCGCATGCCGAACATCCAGGACTGTGCGGCCGTTGCGTCAGCAACCTGCACGGTGGCGGCGAGGCGCGTACCTGTGCCTAGGACGGCGAATGGGTGGTACGGGCTGGCCGCGATCGTCGTCGTTCTCGATCAGCTCAGCAAATGGCTGGTGCTCAGCCATATCCAGTTTGGTGAAACCATCTATGTGGCGCCCTTCTGGAACTGGGTGCTGACCTTCAATCCGGGGGCGGCGTTCAGCTTCCTCGCCGACCAGCAGGGCTGGCAGCGCTGGTTCTTCACCGTGCTGGCGCTCGGTGTTTCCGGCTGGATCGCGCTGGAACTGAGAAGGCATCCGACGCAAAAGCTGCTCGCCCTGGCACTGACCATGGTCATGGGCGGGGCGCTGGGCAACGTCATTGACCGCGTCCGTTTCGGCGCCGTCGTCGACTTCATTCAATGGCACGCCGCCGGTTACTACTGGCCCGCATTCAACCTTGCCGATTCGGCGATTACGCTGGGCGCAGTCCTGATGGTTGGCGCCACGCTTTTCGCCAGAAAAGAGACTTCCGATGAGTAATACCGTCCGCTCCGACAGCTATCTGACCCTCCACTACCGCATTACGGCGCAGGATGGCGAGGAATTCCTGTCCACCTTCGACATGAGCCCGGCCACTCTGCAGATGGGCAGCGGCCAGTTGGCTGAAAATCTGGAAAAGGTCCTGATCGGCCTGCCGGCAATGGAGCATTTCGTTTTCGAGCTGCCGCCAGATGAAGCCTTCGGGCAGCACAATGCCCGCCTGGTCGAGCGCATCGCGCGCAACGGGCTACCGCCGGAAATGGAACTCAAGGAGAATTCCGTCGTCGAATTCACCGCGCCGAACGGCGGCACCTTTGCCGGCTTCCTGCGCGAACTGGACGCCACCCACGCGCTCTTCGACTTCAATCACCCGATGGCCGGCAAGACGATCCGCTTCGAGGTGAAAATCATCGGAATCATGTAATGGAAATCATCCTCGCCAACCCCCGCGGCTTCTGCGCCGGCGTCGAACGCGCCCTGGAAAAATTCGGCGCGCCGATCTACGTGCGGCACGAAGTCGTGCACAACAAGTTCGTCTGCGACGACCTGCGTACCAAGGGAGCGGTTTTTGTCGAGGAACTGGACGAGGTGCCGTCCGGTAGCACAGTCATCTTCAGCGCCCACGGCGTTTCCAAAGCCGTCCGCGCTGATGCCGAAGCCCGCGGTCTGAAGGTGTTCGATGCCACCTGCCCGCTGGTGACAAAAGTGCACGTCGAAGTCGGCAAAATGCGCAACCAGACGCGGGAAGTCGTCATGATCGGCCACAAGGGGCACCCCGAGGTCGAGGGGACGATGGGGCAAAGCGAGGGGGGGATGTATCTGGTGGAGACGGCCGGGGATGTTGCAAAGCTGGTAGTTAAACACCCGGAATCTTTGTCATTCGTAACGCAAACAACCTTGTCGGTGGATGATGCAACCCAGGTTATCGATGCATTACGAACCCGTTTCCCTGATATTCAAGGGCCAAAAAAAGACGATATCTGCTATGCCACTCAGAATCGTCAGGATGCTGTTAAGGCACTGGCCGAACAATGTGACCTGGTGATAGTTGTTGGTAGCCCGAATAGTTCAAATTCCCGCCGACTCAAAGAGGTTGCCCTGACTCGCGGAGTTGAAGCTTATCTTGTCGATGGGCATCACGAAATAGACGGCAACTGGCTCCAGGGTAAATCGCGAATTGGCGTGACGGCGGGCGCTTCAGCGCCAGAAGTGCTCATCGAGCAGGTAATCGAGCGTTTGCGCACATTGACACATGCTCAGGTGAAAAGCTTGCAGGGAATTGAAGAAGCGGTTTCGTTTCCCGTTCCCAAAGAGCTTTCGGTCAGTTGAAAGATAAAGGGGATTCGCCGTTGTCGTGTTGAATCCCCTTCTCATTTAACGCCAACATTCGGGGCGTACTGTCGGGTCGGGAGTCCGAAGTCCCGTCTGGTCAATGGTAAGCGTTCCGCAGACATCGTTCACCTGCGCTCCTTGCGGGACAACTTGCAGCGTGTAGGTGGTTGCAGTTGGGCCCGCAGCAAAATTGGAAAGATAGAACGGGGTGACCTCTGCCTGGCAGGCAGGGAGTACTGCCCCCACATAGGACATGTTCGTCGTGTAATAGCGTTCCATGAACTGCGACTGGCTAACCATGCATCCGGCAGCCGCCGCGCGGCGGCTGCGCTGGATGGACTGTTGATAGTTTGGATAAGCTATCGCCGCGATGATGGCGATGATGGCCATGACCACCATCAATTCAATGAGCGAAAAGCCCGAGGTTTTTTTCAGTCTGAGTTTCATGCTTAGTCTCTAATGATTTCACGCCACGAGATGCGCTTGGTCTTTTTGGCACCGGTATTGATCTTGGCCCCGCCGGTTTTCCCGGTCATGCCGCCGGCGACAAGCCAGTTCCCGATGACCTTGCCCTTCGAAAGGCCACCGATTCCCAGGTCGACCGAACCAATATTGATGCCGTTCAACTGGTCGTTAGCGAAGCTGTTGTTATTGTCGATGTCGTAGAACCCGACGGTGAGCCGGCCACCAGTGAATGGACTGAGCGCAGACAGGTAGCCTTTGCCCCCCGGTTTGCATGGGTCGTTGATTGGAATGATCGAGCTGAAGATGAGCGTGGGTTCGGCGAGCACGTAAACCTCTGCCGAAGTGGTTACGCGTTCACCTTCGGCTACGCCAGTGGCGGTTTTCAGATCAAGATACCAGCCGGACTTGCCGATCATGTCGCCAGCGACGGCAGCCGAGAAGGTTCGTACATTTTTCGTGTCTACGACGTTGCCGTTGACTACCACGTTGAAGACTCCATTGGCGAGAACGCTGCGCTGGGTCAGTTGGCTACGACCGCTGACCGGGGTATTCGTATCGATCAGGCCATACATCGTCTGCACCTGCGTGTCTGCGGAATCGGTCGAGCGGAAATACGAGCCGGTACCGAAGAACAGGAACAACTTTCCAAAGTTTACATCGCCCGCCACGTTATCCATCACTGGGGTCGGGCTGGTCGTAATGGGTTGTACGGACCCGCTGCTGTCCTTGGCAACAAACAATGCTTGGGGGGTGCTCCCGGATTTGAAGGAAAAATCCCAGGCTGCCGGATTTGCGCTTGAAACGTCGATTTTCCAGACGTTTCCTTTCAGGTCGCCACCATAGATGTAATCAATGTCTCCGTCCGAGTCAGCATCAAGTACACCTGGGGTGCCCATGCCGTTATCGGAACTGACAAGTGTGTCGAACTTTTTGATCACGCCGCCGGTGGCCAGATCGAAAACGTACATGACTGCATTGCCGTTGGCGCTGTTGTAGCCATTGCCGACAATTGCCACCATTGATCCATTGTTCATCTTGGCGATGATTGGTGTGCCCAGCATGTAACCGAGGTCATTGTCGGCGGAATTGAAGTATTCCCACAGAACATCCGTCGTGCTGAAAGTCGTCGGATTGGTGATGTCCAATGCAAACAGCCCCTTCCCTCCACGGCCGAGCAAGGAAACCAGATAGTTCCGGTTACTCGTCTGGGCTTTCGAAGATACGGCGATATCGCCATCAACATAATAGGCATGGCTGTATGCGGGGGATGACAGATTGGCCAGTGTTGGAATGACGGCGCTGGGGATGTAGGCAAACAACTCGACGCCGGTATTGGCATTGAAGCCGTGCAGCATGCCGTCGTTGGCTCCGACGTAGATGGAATCACTGTCGAGAACGTATGCGGGTGTCGAGTCCACTATGTCCCCCAGGACGGATTGGCGGTTGCGCAGCGAGCCGCCATTCTGTTGTTCCTTGGTGCGTGTGCCGCGAATGTAGTCGACCACATCGGAACTGACCATTGCGGTCTTGTCGCTGGCCGACAGGTTGGCCCACTGGAATGCGACGGCACTGCTGCCCGATCTGGTAAGGATGTTACGCGATGACGCGGCAGGAATGAGCGAGGAGGCTGACCACACCGGACTTGTGGCAACACCGGTAGAGGTGATGGGAATGGCTTCAAGTTCGCCGGACCATTTTCCAGTGTCGAACTTTGCGTTGAAAATCTTGGTATTGGTTGAAATCTGGGTGCTGTTGGCTGCAATGGATGATGCTGAGCCTGAGCGCTGCGAGATATTGTTCAGTGTTGCAGTCAGTGCGTTTGCGAACTGTTGTGGGTTCTGCGCCGAAAAGTAGCCGCCCCGGCCGTTGACCGACGCATGCAATAGGTCATCAGCCAAGGCCGAATTGCTACCGGTGTTGGGGTCCGGCCAGTTGACTCCAATGCCGGTCGAAATGTTTGCAAATGCAGTGGTTGGACTGACAGTACCGGAAACGCCAAGGCCGACACCAAAGGTGACCATGTGTTGCCAGAATGCGGGGTCAGATGAGTTGAGGGGGACTTCATTTGCCAAGTTCGTGCGTAGGTCATTCTTCCAGTAATACATTGCCACATCGGCCAACGTATTGCTCCATGCGTCCCGGAATGGGTTGGCTGGCGTGTAACTCGTAACAGTGGTGGGAGGGGTGGTTAGAGGGGGGGGGGCCTCTACCGTTGCGCCAGTATTGTCGTTGTTGGTTCGTGCAGCACCGGTTGATGCAGCGGAGCCATTCCAATAACCATCAGTCATCATAATCGCATAACTTTGACGGCAAGTTAGCTCTGTGCCGCCTCCTGCGACTCC
Source organism: Azonexus sp. (assembly GCA_035298985.1). GTDB lineage: Bacteria > Pseudomonadota > Gammaproteobacteria > Burkholderiales > Rhodocyclaceae > Azonexus. The sequence goes on from DATGXM010000617.1 coordinate 7,905, forward strand.
GGGGGTGTTGCTCCATGGGCCGAGGGCATCGGCGCGGCTGTAGTATTGACCGACATCGTCCAGAGCCTGGCGAAGTGGTGTGCCTTGTTGAGGAATTGTTCGTCCGTAAAGATCAGTGAAAAACTGGGTTCTGGCGGCACCGGTGAATTTGCGTACCCCAGATACAACGGTTCGGGCGCTCACACCGTCGATCGTGGTGGATCCCTTGTTAATAGCGGCAAACCCGACGCGAATATTGGTTCCCTGATTGGCAAAGGCACGACCAATACCACCTCGTGCAGTCAGGACGCGAGAGCGGTGGTAGCTATACCAGTTAGCAAAATTCTGAATCTCTTCAGCGTACGTACATTTTGTAGCAAGCGTCGTGCAGTCAGTCCGTGTGGTTGCTTTCGGGGTGGTTGGTGGGTAGGTCGCTGTTGTCGAAATGATCTTTACGGTGGTGTAACTGCCGGCGGCGGTGATGCTTCCCCCGTTGTATTGAAAATAGGTGGCGGGGTAATAGGTTCGGTTCTGAGTTGTATAGCTGCCATTATCGTTCATCCATGTGGCGTTTTCCGTAAGGTTGACGGTCAGATTTCTAAACCCGGCGCCTTGAATGGCAGGGTTGTGGTAAGCCTGCAGCGGATTTGCAGGCGCCCACAAGGTCCCATCGTAATTGCTCCATGGTGTATAGGTAATTGCAGGGTCGTAATAAAGCTTGTTGATTGATGACGAGCGCAACATGCGCGTCCAACGGTTGGCAGCATCGGTGTCTACAGTGTAGTTGGCATAAATGGAACCGCCGTAGATTTGCGTGGTGGTTGGATAGATATAGTTGATCGGATTTGTCACCCCATTGATGTCTTCCGGCATGTAGTCCCACTGCATGGAGCCGGAATCGTCGAGAATCATCATGATATTCGGCTCGGCCGAATTGATCGCCTGCAGCGGAATGGTGGGGATGGTAATGGCCGCCTCGGCGAGGGATGCATTGAGGAGCGCCAGGGTGACAAACATCGCCACGGGGTGAATATGCTTGGCGGGTATCGATTTCCGGGTCATGATGAATTCTCCGTAGGTCAGCAGGCGGGGGCGGAGTTTAGTTCGGTTGAACCGACAGGATGGATTGCAGTACGACCGCAGCCCTATCTTGCTGCGCAACCCGTGCAGTAACCCGGTAGCGATAGAAATTGCACCACTGGAAGCCTGATGTGGCTGGGAAAGTGGCGGAGCAGGGGTATTCAAGGTCGGGGTCGGGATAGCGCTGGTTGCAGGCCATGTCGAAGCTCTGCGCACCGGGTACGCACGTGGCATCGGTTGGGCGCAGGATTTCAATGAAATACTGTGGTTGGCCAGATAGCGTATTTCCGGAGGCGCTCAACACGGCGGCAACGGTGTTGTAGTTTGTCCAGCCATTGAATGCCGGGTTGGTCCAGCGCGGGGCGCAATCGGGGTCGGGGGTGTTGCAGAGCCCGTTGACGCAGTCGTTGAACGACGGATCGTTGTTTGCGCATGCATTTCCGTTGGCAATGTACTGGTTTACGGGGTTAGGAAAACCGGAATTAAGATTTAGAGCCTGGATTCGTGCCTGCGCCTCGCCCTCGCGCAAGGCAGCTTCGGCAAACTGGTAGGCCAGGCTTCTGTCGTTGCTGTGCGAAACCATTTTTTCCTGCTGGCTGACCGTTTTGACGCTTGAGATTCCCAGAAGCGTGACGACAACCAGCAAAATCAGGGCGATGGCGAGTACGGCTCCAGTTTGGTTGTGCGGGCCGGACAAGCTGGTCTTTTGAGGAATCAGGAGGTTGTTCATTGGGCTGCATCCCGATTGCGGAGGAAAATGGTTTCCGTGAGGTTGGTGGCAAGTCGTTGGGCCGCGTTGGCGTTGTTAACTCCGCTGGTGTCGCGGCTCTGCAAATCGAGACTAACGCGGATGGCGACCACTTCGTTTGCGTTGTTTGGTTTTGGTGTTTGCGAGGAAACCGACCAGTCGATCCCGGCTGCGGCTGAAGCCGCAGCAACCCCCGTGGTGGTGTTACGGGTTATATAGGTGATCTGCAAGCCTTGGCAGGCGCGATTTTCCGGTAGCAATACACCGCCCTGAATGCAAACGTTATCAATGATTTCGTCATTCTGGATAGAGCCGGGCGTTCCGTTCATGGATACGCGATAGAGGGAGCTGCTTCCCCTGCCGTTGTTTCCGACATACCAGAAGGCTGCTGTCAGGCGCGAAAGCACGCCGCCGCTGCCGAATGTCTTTGTCGTCCCCGCACACGGGGCTGTCGGCAGGGAGCCCAGTCCGGACGAGCAATTTCCTGGGGCGCCGGCGGCAGCGTGCGTTATTACGTTGGCGGCTACGGCTGTAGCCTGAAAGATCGTGCTGACCGGCGGAGCGGGGGTGGCGGCCATATAGATCGGGTTGTCGCAGGCCATCAGAACGTCACCTGCTGCAAAACCATGGGCATTGGTATTGAGTGTGAACTGGAGGGTTGCCGGGTTGTGACCGCGAATGTTGGTGCCCTCAATAGAGTCGCCGCTAATGAGCAGGATTGCATCGGTGTTCGCAACAATATTTGCGGCGGGGTTCAGTGCGGCATTTGCGCCGGCATTGGGCTGGATCAACGCCAACGCCGGGGCATTGCGGGCAGGGACGCCATAGCCCAGTGGGGCAGCGCCATTTTCGTAACCGATGACTGTGCCGGCCGCCCAGTTTGCCCACCACAGGTTAGCTGGATTGTTCAGTACGTTGGTGACCATGGGAGTCCCGCACGGATTGCCGCCAGCGGAACGGATGTCGCGTGCCATCAGTTCGAATGCCGCACGGGCATTTTC
>DATGXM010000618.1:0-3392 GCA_035298985.1 Azonexus sp.
TACCGAGCAACGGCAAGGGCTGCAGGTCGCGCGGCCGGACGAAGCAGCCGGCGGCGACATCGGCCGCCAGCCGGCGATCCACCGCGGCGACCAGCTCGTCACTAGGCCTCTGTAGCCAGTCCGCCTCCACCTCGTAGAGCACGGCCTTGGCGGTCAGGCCGCGAAACGGTGCCAGCAGCTGTTCGTAGGTCGCGTGGCCGAAGATGACGAAGCGCATGCTGATTAGCACCCCCGCCCGCTGGGCGACGAACAATTCCTGCCAGCGAAAGCCGCGCAGCAGTTCCAGCAATTCGGGTTGTGTCGACAGCACGACGATGCCGCATTCGTCGAAATGGGTCAGCGCGTCGCGCACCCTGCCCCGCGTTTCGCCCGGCTGCTGCATGGCACGCATGTGAGCGGCGCTGACGGCGATCTTGGTCTGCGGGAAGCTCAGCCAGACCAGGGCATTGAAGAAGTCATGCCAGTTGTCGGGGCGCGTCTCGACTTCGCCGCTCGCCCAGATCCGGCATTCGTAGACCAGGCCGTCCGGTTGCGGCGGCACGAAACGGACGCGCTGACCGTTATCGGTATGAATCGGGAACTGCGCCGCCAGTTCGGCCAGCGCCGCAGCGGATCGAACAGGAAACAGGCGAACGGCGAGCCGGCGCTCACTCTTCGGCGGCAGACTTGTCCGCTTCGCCTTCCTTGACGAAGACCAGCACGCCCTTCTTCAGGCGGAAGGTCCCCATCAAGGTGCCCATGCCTTCGGCCGGCTCGCCATCCATCTTGGCAAAGCTCTCGCAGGTCTGCGTCTCGGTGGCGAACATCTTCTTGCCGGCCTTGATGATGAAGGCGCCGGACGGTACCTGGTACACCTCGACCCGGGTTTTCTCGGGGAAGCTGCCCATGCTGTGCCGGCGCATGCAGGCCGGCATGCGGGAAACGACGAGGTAGAGATTGACCTTGCTGTCCCAGAAATACGGCTGCTCGCGGATCAGCGACAGCCCATGCTCGCGGGTGTTGTCGATTTCATACGTCGCGCCGTCGTTCACGCAGGCTGACAACAGCGGCAGGGCAAGCAACGGCAGAAGAAGATGGCGCAGACGCATGGCAGGTTCCTCAGAGCATTTTCCAGGACAGGGTTTCGCCGGCCCGCAGCGGAACGATGGTGTCAGTGGCCAGATACGGGTAATCGGCCGGCACTGTCCAGCTTTCCTTGAGCAGGGTGATCTGCTCGGCATTGCGCGGCAGGCCGTACCAATCCGGGCCGAAATGGCTGGCGAAGCCTTCCAGCTTGTCCAGCGCACCGGCCTGTTCGAAGGCTTCGGCGTACAGTTCGATGGCGGCGTAGGCGGTGTAGCAGCCGGCACAACCGCAGGCCGCTTCCTTGGCGCCCTTGGCGTGCGGCGCCGAATCGGTGCCCAGGAAGAACTTCGGATTGCCGGAAATGGCCGCAGCGACCAGCGCCTGGCGGTGCGTTTCGCGCTTGAGTACCGGCAGGCAGTACCAGTGCGGCCGGACGCCACCCAGGAAGATGGCGTTGCGGTTGTACAGCAGGTGGTGCGCCGTGATGGTGGCGGCCACGTTGGCCGGGGTGGCAGCGACGAATTCGGCTGCATCCTTGGTCGTAATGTGCTCCATGACCACCTTGAGCTGGGGGAAACGCTGGGTCAGCGGCGCCAGCACGGTATCGATGAAGACCTTTTCGCGGTCGAACAGGTCGATGGCCGGATCGGTCACTTCGCCATGCACCAGCAGCGGCAGGCCGACGCGTTCCATTTCGGCCAGCGTGGCGTAGGCCTTGGCGATGTCGGTCAGGCCGGCGTCGGAATTGGTCGTCGCGCCGGCCGGGTAGAGCTTCACTGCCTTGACGAAGCCGGAAGCGGCCGCCTTGGCCACTTCGCTGGGCGGCGTGTTGTCGGTCAGGTACAGCGTCATCAGCGGATCGAACGAGGCGCCGGCCGGCAGCGCGGCGACGATGCGGTCGCGGTAGGCGGCGGCCTGGTCGACGGTGGTCACCGGCGGCTTCAGGTTGGGCATGACGATGGCGCGGCCGAACTGGCGGGCGGTGTGCGGCAGCACGGCGGCGAGCGCCTCGCCGTCGCGCAGGTGGAGGTGCCAGTCGTCGGGGCGTGTGATGGTCAGTTGCATGAAAATTTCCAAAAACGGTTTCCTGCAATTTTAGCAGCCCCCCGGCGTGCGGCGAGGAGATAGGCGGTCAGACGACGAGTCGATATGCAATGGGGAAGCCGACATTGATCAGGAGCAACAGCTTGAACCAACCCTTGCCGGCACGCAGGCTCTGCAACAGGGCCGCCGCGGTAGCCGTCGACAGGAGCAGGAAAATCGCCGCCATGACCAGCGCCGGCCCATCTTCAAGCAGAACGGAATGGCGGGAGCGCTTGTCGAGCGACAGCATCAGGCTGCCCTGAACCACGATCCACCAACCGGCCACCGCCCACAGCGCCGCCAGGACGAATAGGGCACCGCGCGCGAAAGGGGAACGGATGACGACGGGTTCGAGCCTCATCGACGCTTCACTTCTTCAGGGCCAGCGCCCGGTCGTACAGCGCGTTTTTCGATGCGCCGGTAATGGCCGCGGCCAGCTTGGCCGCCTGCTTGGTTGGCAGGCCGTCGGCGAGCAGCAGCTTCAACACCCGCTCGCCTTCGCCGTCGTCACCGCCTTCCGGGGCGCCGGAGAGCATCAGCACGAATTCGCCGCGCTGGCGGTTGGGATCGGCCTTCAGCCAGTCGAGGGCTTCGGGCAGCGGCAGGGAATGCACGGTTTCGAACAGCTTGGTCAGTTCGCGGGCGATGACCAGGGTGCGCTCGCCGAACACCGTCGCCATGTCGGCCACGGTTTCCAGCACGCGGTGCGGCGCTTCGTAGAAGACCAGGGCGCAGGGATAGTCGCGCAGTTCCTCCAGGGCCTGCCGGCGCTGGCCGCCCTTGGAGGGCAGGAAGCCGTAGAACAGGAAATGCTCGTCGAGCAGGCCGGAAGCCGACAGCGCCGTCGTCGCGGCGCACGGTCCGGGCAGCGGCACGACCTTGCCGCCGGCGGCGCGCACGGCAGCGACGATGCGGGCGCCGGGGTCGGAAATGCCGGGGGTGCCGGCATCGGAAATCAGCGCCACCGACTCGCCGGCCTCCAGCCGCTCGACGATGCGCGCCGCCGCTTCGTGTTCGTTGTGCTGATGCGCCGGCAGGGTGCGCGCCCGGGCGCCGAGTTGCTTGAGCAGCGGGCCGCTGTGCCGGGTGTCCTCGGCCGCCACCCAGGGCACCGTGCGCAGGATTTCCTCGGCGCGGCGGGTCAGATCGGCCAGATTCCCGAGCGGCGTCGGGACGACATACAATGCAGCGGATTCTTCCGTCATATTCCTGGACATGCGAGCAAAAGCCGACGATACCACCAC
>DATGXM010000619.1:0-4446 GCA_035298985.1 Azonexus sp.
CCTCTGCCGTCAGCCGGTCGCGCAGATGGCGGGCGGTGGCCACGGCTTCCGCCCCGTCGCCATGGACGCAGATGCTGCCGATCCGGCACGGCAGGCGCTTGCCCGTCACGCTGACGATGGCGCTCGCGTCGAGCATGCGGCGGACGTGGGCATAGCTCGCTTCGGCGCCATGGACCATGGCGTCCGGGCGGCTGCGTGGCACCAGCTGGCCGTCGTCGAGATAGGCGCGGTCGGCGAAGATTTCCTCGACCACCGGCTGCCCAGCGGCATGGCCGGCGGCGCACAGCTCGGACAGCGCCGGGGCGAGCAGGATGAGCGCCGGATCGTAGGCGCGGATGGCGCGCACCACGCAGTCAGCCAGTGCGCGATCGGCGCAGGCCGCATTGTTCAGCGCGCCATGCGGCTTGACGTGGTGCACGCGCAGGCCCTCGACCCGCGCCATGCCGTCCAGCGCGGCGATCTGGTAGAGGATGGCCGCCTCCAGTTCATCCGGCGCCATGGCCATGCGGCGGCGCCCGAAGCCCTGCAGGTCGGGGTAGGACGGATGGGCGCCGACGCCGACGCCGTGGCGCTTGGCCAGTTGCAGGGTCTGCCGCATGACCAGCGGGTCGCCGCCATGGAAGCCGCAGGCCAGATTGGCCGAGCCGACCAGCGGCAGCATGTCGGCATCGTTGCCCATGGTCCAGGCACCGTAGCTTTCGCCGAGGTCGGCGTTGAGATTGATCCTGATCGACATCTTGTTCTCCGCGAATTTCTCGTTCATTGCTCGTTCATGCCGCATACCAGGCCAGTTCGTCGCCGCGTATGGCGCCGCTGATCAGGTTGCCGTCGTAAAGCGCCGCCTCGTCGATCACGCCGGGCGGACGAAAGGTGCCAATGGTGTCACACCAGCGACTGACCAGCCGGGCCTGCTCGCGCAAGGCCTGCGCCGCCTGGGCATGGTCGACAGCGACGAAATGCACCTCGTCGCCGGGCCGGACATGCGCCAGACGCGGCAGATCGGCGCGAATGACCGTGGCGATTTTCGGGTAGCCGCCGGAAGTCTGGCAATCGGCCATCAGCACGATGGGCTGGCCGTTGGCCGGCACCTGGATGGAACCGGGCGCCACGCCGTCCGAGACGATTTCCGCCCCCTGCGCGTTGTGGCCCAGTTTCTCCCCTTCGAAGCGGATACCCATGCGGTCCATGTCGCGGCTGACGCGATAAGGCGTGCCGACAAACGCAGCCAGGGCTTGCGGCGTGAAGTAGTAATCCTGCGGCCCGAGCAGCACCCGGATTGGCCCCGGCTCGGCCGGCCAGGTGAGCGTTCCACAGGCTTCCACCCACGGATTGCCGGTCAGCGGATCGCATTGCAGGCGGTCGCCATTGGCCAGCGCCCGCCCCTCGACGCCGCCCAGCCGCGCCCGCAGGTAGGTCGACCGGCTGCCCAGTTGCAGCGGCACCTGGAAGCCGCCGGAGATGCCGACATAGCCGACGCCGCGCGCCACGCTGCCGATGCGGACAATATCGCCGGGGAACAGCGTGGCCGTCTGCCAGGGCAGCACCTTGAGCACGCGGCCACGGGTATTGACCACCTGGGCCGTAATTTCGCCGGCCAGCGAAATACGCACGGTGCCCGACAAAGCCTTGAGCGATGGCCCACCCAGGCAGACTTCCAGCACCGCGGCATCGGGATCGTTGCCGAGCAAGGCGTTGGCCGCCGTCATCAGATACGGATCGAGCGCCCCGGAAACCGGCACGCCGATATTGCGATAGCCATAGCGGCCGCGATCCTGGACGGTGACGGCGAGGCCGGCTTCGGTGACTTCGACGAGGGCGCTCATGACGACACTCCGCACAGCCAGCAGGGGCGCCGGCACAGCAGCGAGGCATGATGCCCGGACCGCCGTGTCCTGTTTCCGTTGGTCATCACGCCCCTCCTTCGCGCATCAGGCTGGCCAGGTCGAAGCTGCCGGCGGCGCATTCGCGATCGAGTTCGGCGTAGGTGACCAAATCGATGGCTTCCCAAACCACCTCGTCACCCGGCGCCAGCAGGGCCGGCCGGCGCGAATTGGCGGCGTCGAACAGGCGGATCGGCGTGCGGCCGAGCAAACGCCAGCCGCCCGGACTTTCCCACGGATAGGCGGCGCACATGCGGCCGGCGATGGCGATGGAGCGGGCCGGCACCACCTTGCGCGGACTGGCCAGGCGCGGCATGTCGAGGACTTCCGGAACGCCGCCCAGGTACGGAAAACCGGGCAGGAAGCCGAGCATGTAGACCGAGAAGACACTGTCGGTGAGCAACTGCACCACGGCCTCCGGCGCCATGCCCTTGGCCGCCGCCACGTCGGCCAGGTCGGGCGCACACTCGGCGTCGAAGCAGACCGGGATGTGCCAGCGGCAGCCGGCCGCCGACAGGATGCCGCTCTTGCCGGCCAGTTCGCCGAGCAGGTCGCGCAAGGCCATGGCATCGGCCTGCTCCGGCCGGAAATGAACGGTCACCGAACGGAAGGTCGGCACCCATTCGACCACACCGTCCAGACGGCCGTCGCCGGACAGCGTGTCGAGCAGGCTGCAGAAGCCGAGCACCCGACCGTGGATGGCCGGATCGATAGTCGTCCCGAACTCGACGGTCCAGGCGCTATCGCCGACGCTGAGCAGGCGGACGGGCAAATGGGAGGAATCAGCGGTCATGGCCGTAAGGATCGCTCAAGGATAGAGGCCGCGCAGCTTTCGGGCGAGGAGGACCCGCTCGCAGCCGAGGACGAAGGCGGCGGTCCGCAACAGGATACCCTTGCTTTGCGCGGCATCCCAGACGGCGGCGAAGGCATCGCGCATGATCTTGTCGAGGCGCGAGTTGATTTCGTCCTCTGACCAGAAAAAGGCGCTGATGTCCTGCACCCACTCGAAATAGCTGACCGTGACGCCGCCGGCGTTGGCCAGCACGTCGGGAATGACCAGGATATTGCGTTCCTGCAGGATGAGGTCGGCTGCCGGCGTGGTCGGCCCGTTGGCGCCTTCGGCCACGATGCGGGCGCGAATGGCCGGGGCGTTCCTTTCGGTGATCTGGTTTTCCATGGCCGCCGCGACCAGGATGTCCACTTCGCAGTGCCAGAAGTCGTCGCTGCCTATCGTTTCGGAACCCGGCGCGCCGGCCAGGCTGCCCGTTTCCAGGCGATGCTGGCGCACCTGGCGCACATCGAGGCCGTGCCGGTTATGGATGGAACCGGTTTCGTCCTGGATGGCCACCAGCTTGGCACCGGCGTCGGCGAACAGCCGGGCGGCCGCTTCGCCGACATTGCCGAAACCCTGGATGGAAACCTTGGCTCCGGCAATCGAAATGCCCAGATGGCGGGCGGCTTCGACCGTGCAGATGAAGACGCCGCGCCCCGTCGCGTCGTGGCGCCCGAGGCTGCCGCCGAGCGAAACCGGCTTGCCGGTCACCACGCCGGTCGTCGTCTTGCCCTGGTTGACCGAGTAGGTGTCCATGAACCAGGCCATGACCTGCTCGTTGGTATTGATGTCCGGCGCCGGGATGTCCTTGTCCGGCCCGATCAGGATGTTGATTTCGCTGGCGTAGCGGCGGGTCAGGCGTTCCAGTTCCTCGATGGTCAGCTTTTTCGGATCGACCCGGATGCCGCCCTTGGCGCCGCCATAGGGCACATTGACCACGGCGTTCTTGATCGTCATCCAGGCCGACAGCGCCATCACTTCGGTCAGCGTCACTTCCGGGTGGAAGCGGATGCCGCCCTTGCCCGGGCCGCGCGACAGGTTGTGCTGGACGCGGTAACCCTCGTAGTGGGCGATGACGCCGTTGTCGAGGCGGATGGGTACATCGACGATCAGCGAGCGTTTTGGTCGGGTCAGGGTTTCGACCCAGGGCAGCAGCGCCTTGTCGAGGTAGGGTTCGACCCGGTCGATCTGGACCAGGTAGGTTTCCCACGGCCCCAGCGACTCCCGCGACAGATAGGACGGGATCTTGGTGGTGTTTTCCATGAATTTCTCTCGCGCAGAGCCCCGCCGGCTGCACCGCGAGGTGCGCCGGGGAGACCGCGTTGAATGGTAGGGAGGAGGAGGTTTAGGCCGGTTGCAGGGTCAGGTCGCGGCCCTGGGTTTCCGGCAGCGGCAGACAGGCCAGGATGACCAGCAGGTAGCCGCCGGCGGCCAGCACGCCGATCACTTCGCCGAGCGGGTTGGAGGTGCTCAGATAGCCGACCAGGGCGGGCGACATGGCACCGGCGGCGCGGCCGAAGTTGTAGCAGAAGCCCTGGCCGGAGCCGCGCAGTTCGTTGGGGAACAGCTCGGCCAGATAAGCCCCCATGCCGGAGAAGATGCCGGACAGGAAGAAACCGAGCGGGAAGCCGAGGAAGAGCATCAGGCCGTCGGTGATCGGGATGTGGGTGTAGATATAGACCAGCGTGCCGGCACAGGTGGCGAACAGCATGAAGCAGTAGCGGCGGCCGAGCT
>DATGXM010000620.1:0-8709 GCA_035298985.1 Azonexus sp.
AGCCTCAAGCGTTACAAGTTACGTCTGGCGTCAATAGCCTGCTGGTACCACCCCTTCCCATCCCGAACAGGACCGTGAAACAGCATCGCGCCAATGATAGTGAGCTTCCGCTCGCGAAAGTAGGTCAACGCCAGACCCCCATCTAAAAGCCCCGTTACTAAAACAGTAACGGGGCTTTTGCTTTGGGCGTTTGCTTTGCAGCGCAGGCGTGAAATTCACGCTTCGAGCGCTGGCGAATAAAAATAACGCATTGAATTGGCGCGCAATGAATGGTCAGGTGGCGGCGCTATGTCGCCAACCAAGCTGTCTTTAGTCGTCAAAGCTTGGAAGGCTATTTTCCCTTTGCGCTTGCATGCTTTTGGCAAGATCGATGGAGAGCAGTGCGGTTGAGTTCCAGGTGGCTACGTAGATCAGCCCGTCGGCGATCGAGTGGTCGCGGCTGTAGTTGAGGATTTCTTTGCTGCCTCGGATGGCGAGGGGGGATTTGGCTGCGATCGATTCGGCAATATGGCGAACCTCAGTATTCAGTTCTGCGATCGATCCGAAAACACAATTGGCGAGGCCAAGTCGTTGGGCTTCTTCGGCGTCGACTTTTCGTCCGGTATAGGCCAGCTCCCGGGTCATTCCTTCACCGATCAGGCGAGGCAGGCGTTGCAGGGAGCCTACGTCGGCGACCATGCCGATGTCGATTTCTTTAATGGAAAAGAAAGCATCGGGTGTCGCGTAGCGCATGTCGCAGCAAGTGACCAGATCGAGCGCCCCGCCGACGCAGGCACCGTGGATAGCAGCGAGGACCGGCTTGCGGCAGCGTTCGATGCTGCTCAGGCAATCCTGAAGATTGAGGATCAGGCGACGCAGGGTTTCGCGGCTGCGGGCGCCGTCGGTGTGGGCGATCCGTTGCTGGATGCTGGCCAGCATGCCGAGATCAATGCCGGCGCAAAAATTGTTGCCTTCGCCGCTCAGGATGGCGACGCGGATTTCGGGTGCGCCGTCCACCCACTCAAACGCTTGGCGGATCTCCTGCCACATGGCGTCGTTGATAGCGTTGGATCGGTCAGGGCGATTGAGCCGGATGTCGGCAATGCGGTCGGCGACGGTGATGCTGATCGTGGTGAGTTGCGGAATGTTCATCGGGCTGTCTCCTTTTGGAATGGTTTTCCCCGATGTTACGCGTTTCGGCTCAGGCTACTGATCTTTCATGCTCAAGCCATGCTGGCGAGCGCTGCGGCAAGGTCTGAGTGGTCGTTGCTGGCCGCACTGCCCTGGCTCTCGATTTCAACGATATACCCGGCCTGTTGCAGTTGTTCTGCCCAGTACTCGGTGTGCTGGCGCGACGGATGCCAAGGCCCCTTTTCGACGATGGGGCGGGCAATTCCGTTGCGATAGGTGGTGATGACGCGAAACACGGTTCAGCAAATAACGTACGGCGCAGGGTTCTTGCTCAGGCAGCGTTCTTGCCTTTTTGCCACAGCACGTCACCCCGACCGCCGGCGCGGTTGAGCAGACGGCCGAGAATGAAGAGCAAATCCGACAGCCGGTTGATGTAACGACGGGCCGTGTCGGAGAGTGGTTCGGCGCCGTGCAGGCGGACCATCGAACGCTCGGCGCGGCGGCATACAGTGCGGCAGAGATGGGCGACAGCGGCCGGGCGGGTGCCACCAGGCAGGATGAATTCCTTGAGCATCGGCAGGTCGTGGTTGAATTCCTCGGCCAGTTCCTCGAGGCGCGCGACTTGGGCATCCTTCATGACCGCCATGCCGGGCAGACACAGTTCGCCGCCCAGGTCGAACAGGTCGTGCTGGATGTCGAGCAGTGCGGCGCGGACGGACTCGGGCAGTTCCTCGCACAGCAGCAGACCGATGCTGGAATTCAGTTCGTCAACTTCGCCGATGGCGCCGATGCGCAGGCTGTCCTTGGTCGTCCGGCTGCCGTCGCCGAGGCCGGTGGTGCCGGCATCGCCGGTCCGGGTGACGATCTTGGACAGGCGGTTGCCCTTGCGTTCGGTGTCGTTGCGCTTCTCACTCACGATGTTTCTCCTTGTATGGCGAGATTATACTGACAGGCCGTGCTAGAGACTGTCGTGACCATGCCAAAGTTCGCTGCCAACCTGAGTTTCCTATACACCAACCGTGTTTTCCGCGAGCGATTTCGACAGGCGGCTGCGGCCGGCTTCCAGGGGGTCGAGTATCTTTTTCCCTACGACTGGCCGGCGCATGATGTGGCCGAATGGCTGCAGGCGGCGGATGTCGAGCAGGTGCTGTTCAATCTGCCACCGGGCGACTGGGCCAACGGCGAGCGCGGGCTGGCCTGTCTGCCGGAACGGCAGGGCGAGTTCGCCGAGGGGGTCGAGCAGGCGCTCAATTACGCCATGCTGCTCGATTGCGAACGCGTGCATTGCATGGCCGGTTTGCGGCCGTGGGGCGTTCCGGAGGTCGAGCTGGAAGCCATCTACGTGGCCAACCTGCGCCACGCCGCCGATCGCTTTGCGACCATCGGGGCGACGGTCATGGTCGAGCCAATCAACAGCCGCATCGACATGCCGGGTTACTGGCTGGATGGCATCGACAAGGCGCTGCGCCTGATCGACAGCATCGACCGCAGCAACGTCAAGCTGCAACTCGATCTTTACCATGCGCAAATCATCCAGGGCGATCTGGCGCGGACGATAGAAGAGAACATCGCGCGGATCGGCCATGTCCAGATTGCCGACAATCCCGGGCGCCACGAGCCGGGAACCGGGGAAATCAATTACCCCTTCCTGTTCTCCCTTCTCGATCGCTTGGGCTATAGCGGCTGGGTCGGCTGCGAATACAAACCGCTGGGGACGACAGAGGAGGGGCTGGGATGGCTACCGAAATGAAGGCGCGAGACATCCTGCGCCAGCTGTTTGACGCGGCGCTTGCCGCTTCCGATCCGGCGCTGTGCGTCCCGCCCCACTTACCGCCGGACGATGGCGGGCGCCTGATCGTGATCGGCGCCGGCAAGGGCTCGGCGGCCATGGCGCGCGCTGTCGAGCAGCATTGGTCCGGTCCGCTGGACGGGCTGGTCGTGACACGCTATGGCCATGGCGTGCCGTGCGAGCGGATCGAGATTGTCGAGGCGGCGCATCCAGTGCCGGACGCCGCCGGCGAGGCTGCGGCCGCACGCATCCTGCAAAAGGTATCCGGGCTGAATCCTGGCGACCGCGTGCTGGCGCTGATCTCGGGCGGCGGCTCGGCGTTGCTGGCGGCGCCGGCGGACGGCTTGTCCCTGCCCGATAAACGGGCGATCACTTCGGCGCTGTTGAAGTCCGGGGCTTCGATCGGCGAAATGAATTGCGTGCGCAAACATCTGTCGGCGATCAAGGGCGGCCGTCTGGCTGCCGCTGCCTGGCCAGCGAGTGTGCTGACCCTGGCCATTTCGGATGTGCCGGGCGACGACCCGGCGGTGATCGCCTCCGGGCCAACCGTGCCCGATCCGACGACGGCGGCCGAGGCGCTGGAGATACTCGATTTCTACGCTATCGCCCTGCCTAGCGAACTGCGTCAGCGGCTGGCGGCGGGAGAACTGGAAACGCCGAAGCCGGGCGATCCGCGGCTGGCCAACAGTGAATACCGGCTGATCGCCAGCCCGCGCCAGATGCTCGAGGCGGCGGCCGCTGAAGCGCGCCGGCTGGGCATCACGCCCCTCATTCTCGGCGATGCCATCGAAGGCGAGGCGCGCGAAGTGGGCAAGGCGCTGGCTGGGATGGCCCTGTCCTGTGCGCGCAACGGTTTTCCGGCTGGCAAGCCCTGCGTCCTGCTCTCCGGCGGCGAAACGACGGTCACGGTCCGCGGGGAGGGACGCGGCGGGCGCAATACGGAATTCCTGCTCGGTCTGGCGCTGGCGCTGGGCGGCGCGCCCGGCATCGACGCCCTGGCGGCCGATACGGACGGCATCGACGGCAGCGAGGACAATGCCGGTGCCTTCGTCGGGCCGGATACTCCGCGCCGCGCCAGGGAACTCGGCATCGACATGCGGCAACATCTGGCCGACAACGATGCGTGGTATTGTTTTTCGCGGCTCGGCGATTTGCTGGTGACCGGGCCGACACGAACCAACGTCAATGATTTTCGCGCCATTCTCATCAGGTGACAGCTCATCATGGCTACGACGGACGACGCGGCTTTTTCGGTAGATAAATCAGGTCTGGTTCGCCGCCTCCGGCTTTTTTTGCCGGAGCGCTGTCTGCTAGCCGATGAGGAGGATCTGCGTCCCTATGAATGCGACGGGCTGACGGCGTATCGGGAATTGCCGCTGGTGGTCTGCCTGCCGGAGACCGAGGCGCAAGTCATCGACGTCCTGCGCACTTGCCACCAGCTGGGCGTGCCGGTCGTCGCCCGCGGCGCCGGCACGGGGCTTTCCGGCGGTGCGATGCCGCATGCGCAGGGCGTGGTGCTGTCCCTGGCCCGCTTCAACAAGATCCTGCGCGTCGATCCGCTTGCCCGGCTGGCTGTCGTCCAGCCCGGTGTGCGCAACCTGGCGGTATCCGAGGCGGCGGCGCCGCATGGACTCTATTACGCGCCCGATCCATCGTCGCAGATCGCCTGCACCTTGGGCGGCAACGTCGCCGAAAACTCGGGCGGCGTGCATTGCCTGAAATACGGCCTGACTGTCCATAACGTGCTGCGTATCCGCGTCGTCAGCATCGAGGGCGAGGTGTTCGAAATCGGCAGCGAAGGGCCGGATGCGCCGGGCTACGACTTGCTCGCTCTGTTCATCGGGTCGGAGGGCATGCTCGGCGTGGTTACCGAAATCACCGTCAAGCTGGTGCCCAAGCCCGAACTGGCGCAGGTCGTCATGGCCTCCTTCAACGACGTGGCGAAAGCCGGCGATGCTGTGGCAGCCATCATCGCCGCCGGGATCATCCCGGCCGGGCTGGAGATGATGGACAAGCCGGCGACGGCCGCCGTCGAACCCTTCGTCAAGGCCGGCTACGACCTGGATGCCGAGGCCATCCTGCTCTGTGAGGCGGATGGTACGCCCGAGGAAGTGGCCGACGAAATCGCCCGCGTGATCGACGTTTTGACGAAAGCCGGGGCCAGCAGCATCAGCGTCTCCCGCACGGAAGCCGAACGCCTGCGCTTCTGGGCCGGGCGCAAGGCGGCCTTCCCGGCCGTCGGCCGCATCACGCCGGATTACTACTGCATGGACGGCGCCATTCCGCGCAAGCGACTGGCCGAGATGCTGTCGGCGATTGTCGCCATGGAGAAAAAATACGGCCTGCGCTGCGCCAACGTCTTTCACGCCGGCGACGGCAACCTGCATCCGCTGATCATGTACGACACCGCGCAGCCCGGCAGTTGGGAGCGCGCCGAAGCCTTCGGCGCGGAGATCCTCGAACTGTCGGTGGCGCTCGGCGGCTCGATCACCGGCGAGCACGGGGTCGGTATCGAGAAAATCAACCAGATGTGCGTGCAATACACGACGCCGGAGCTGGAAGCCTTCCGCCGTGTGAAGGCGGCCTTCGACGAGAACGGCCTGCTCAATCCCGGCAAGGCGGTGCCCAGCCTGCATCGCTGTGCCGAATACGGGCGCATGCATGTGCATCATGGCGACCTGAAATTCCCGGAACTGGAGCGTTTCTGATGACCCTTGAACAGATCGTCCAGGCCATCAAGGCGGCGCATGACAGCCATACCGCGCTGCGTATCCGTGGCGCCGGGAGCAAGGACTTTTACGGCGGCATGCTGTCCGGCGACTTGCTCGACGTGGCTGGGTATCGCGGCATCGTCGCCTATGAGCCGACCGAGCTGTACATCACGGCCAAATGCGGCACGCCGCTGAGCGAGATCGAGACGGCGCTGGCTGAAAACGGGCAGATGCTGGCTTTCGAGCCGCCGCGCTTTTCCGGGGCGACGGTCGGTGGCTGCGTCGCGGCCGGCCTGTCCGGCCCGCGTCGGCAGCAGGCCGGGGCGGTGCGCGATTTCATGCTGGGGAGCAAGCTGGTGGACGGCACCGGGCAGTTGCTGAATTTCGGCGGCCAGGTCATGAAGAACGTTGCCGGCTATGACGTCTCGCGCCTGCTGGCCGGCAGCCTGGGCACCTTGGGCGTGCTGGCCGAGGTGACGCTGAAGGTCTTGCCCAGGGCGGTGGCCGAGCAGACGCTGGTCTTCGCCGTGGATGAACGGGAAGCCATCGCCCGGCTCAATCAGTGGGGCGGCCAGCCGCTGCCGATTTCGGCTTCCTTCTGGCATGCAGGCCGGCTCTGGCTACGCCTTTCCGGGGCTCCGGCCGCTGTCGATGCCGCCTGTCGCAAGCTGGGCGGCGATGCGCCAGGCGACATGGGGCTGCATTGGAAGTCGGTGCGCGAGCAGACGCATCCGGCGTTTGCTGGCGACATCCTGTGGCGTCTGGCCTTGCCGTCGACGGCGGGCGACCCAGGGCTGGCTGGGCTGCGCGCCATCGAGTGGGGCGGGGCGCTGCGCTGGTATGCCGGCGAGCAGGAGGCGGTGCGCGGTGCGGCCAGTCGGCTCGGCGGCCACGCCGTGCTCTACCGGGCGCCGGAATCGCTGCGTTGCCGCGAGGGGGCCTTCGCGCCGCTGGCGCCGGCCTTGCTCGCCTTGCACCGCCGCCTGAAAAAATCCTTCGATCCGAAGGGCATCCTGAATCCCGGTCGTTTGTACGCGGAGTTCTGATGGAAACCAGAATCACTGACGAACTGCGCGCCACGCATGCCGGCCAGGTGGCCGAGGAAGTGTTGCGCAAATGTGTGCACTGCGGCTTCTGCACGGCCACCTGCCCGACTTACCAACTGCTCGGCGATGAGCTCGATGGGCCGCGCGGCCGTATCTACCTGATCAAGCAGGTGCTGGAAGGCAAGCCGGTTACCGAAAAGACGCGCACCCACCTCGACCGCTGCCTGACCTGCCGCTCCTGCGAAACGACCTGCCCATCGGGCGTCAAATACAGCCATCTGCTCGATGTCGGGCGGGCCGTGGTCGAGGAAAAGCTGCCGCGGCGCCTGGGCGACGCCGTGACGCGCGCCCTGCTGCGCACCGTGCTACCCAATCCGGCCCTGTTTGCGCCCCTGGTGGCCATGGCGCGGGTGGCCAAACCCCTGCTGCCGTCGTCGCTGGCCGACAAGCTTCCGCCGGCGCCGGGCGCTGCCCAGCCGTGGCCGTCGGCCGCAGCGCATGCCCGGCGCATGCTGGTGCTGGCCGGCTGCGTGCAGCCGTCGCTGGCCCCCAATATCAATGGGGCGACGGCGCGTATCCTCGATCGTCTCGGCATCGCCCTGTTCGAGGAAGACAAGGCGGGCTGTTGCGGCGCCTTGCGTTTTCACCTGAACGACCAGGCGGCCGGCAAGGACGACATGCGCCGCAATGTCGACGCCTGGTGGCCGCATGTCGAAGCCGGTATCGAAGCCATTGTCGTGACGGCTTCCGGCTGCGGTGTACAGGTCAAGGACTACGGCCACGTCCTGGCCGACGATGCCGCTTATGCGCCGAAGGCGGCGCGGATCAGTGCGCTGTGCCGCGATCCCGCCGAAATACTGACGGCCGAGAAGGACAGGCTGCTGCCCTTGTTGAAGTCTTCTTCCGGAGCCCCGGGCAAGCTGGCCTTTCATTCGCCCTGCACGCTGCAGCACGGCTTGAAGATACGCGGCGTGATCGAGGAACTCCTCCAGGCGGCCGGTTACGCGCTGACGCCGGTTGCCGACAGCCATCTGTGCTGCGGTTCGGCCGGCACCTATTCGGTGCTGCACCCGGAACTGGCCGATCGCTTGCGCAGCAACAAACTGGCGGCACTCAATGCCGGCGGGCCGGCCCTGGTAGCCACGGCCAACATCGGCTGCCTGACCCATCTGCAGGCGGGGAGCGGTCTGCCGGTCCGCCACTGGGTGGAAGTCATCGACGAGGCCTTGTCCTGATGGCTATTCCCCCGCAACGCGGTTAAGCGGCCGCTTTCCGTTTCGTGATAACCTTCCCTCCAAAAAAAGGAGGATGGATGTCGATAACAATCGATGCCTGTGCAGCACAGCATCAGGGGGATAGAAAGGAACAGCAGGATCGCGTCGCGATCCTGCCGCATGCCCGCCGCAAAGGCGTGGCGCTGGCGGTAGTCGCCGACGGCATGGGCGGCCATACCGGCGGTGCGCTGGCGGCCGAACAGGTAGTGCATACCGCCAAAACCAACCTAGACCATTTCCTAGGCGCTGACGAATGCCCGCAGCACATGCTTCAAAACAGCATGCAGGAGGCGCACACCATGATCAAGGCGTCGCGCTTCATGAACGAAATGGACCCGCACAGTACCGCCGTCATGTTGCTGCTGCAGCCTGGGCGCGTGACCTGGGGGCACTGCGGCGACAGCCGTCTGTACCATTTCCGCTGCAAGCGGCTGGTGCGCCGGACCGTCGATCATTCCTACGTCGAGCATCTGATCGCCACGGGGAAAATCACGCCGGCCGAGGCGCTGACCCACCCCAACCGCAACGTGCTGCTCGCATCGCTGGGCGGCCAGGAAGATCCCAAGATTACGCTGGACGAGGTGACCGAACTGGTGGCGGGCGATGCCTTCGTTCTCTGTTCAGACGGACTGTGGGCCTATTTCGACGATGTCGAACTGGGTACGCTGGTCGCCGACAATACGGCTCGCCAGGCCTGCGAAATCCTGATCGACAAGGCGCGGCAACGGGCCAAGGGGGGAGGCGACAACCTGTCGCTGGCGGTGATCAAGCTGATCGAG
>DATGXM010000621.1:0-3732 GCA_035298985.1 Azonexus sp.
AGCCTCAAGCGTTACAAGTTACGTCTGGCGTCAATAGCCTGCTGGTACCACCCCTTCCCATCCCGAACAGGACCGTGAAACAGCATCGCGCCAATGATAGTGAGCTTCCGCTCGCGAAAGTAGGTCAACGCCAGACCCCCACACTAAAAACCCCCTACGGATACCCGTAGGGGGTTTTTGCTTTCATAGTCAATAAACCCGTTAAACAAAAATAAGCTCTTGAATTCGAGCTGCCAGCCCCCACTTCACACCTACGTTTTGTTTTGAATGATGGGAGTTTCTCGCATGTCCGAGTCTGCAACCGCAAACCGCGAAACGCTCGGCTTCCAGACGGAAGTCAAGCAACTGCTGCACCTGATGATCCATTCCTTGTACAGCAACAAGGAAATCTTTCTGCGCGAACTGGTATCGAATGCCTCCGATGCCTGCGACAAGCTGCGCTTTGAGGCGCTGAACAATGCGGCGCTTTATGGCGATGACTCGGAGTTGAAAATCCGCGTCGCGTTCGACAAGACTGCCCGTACGGTTACCATTTCCGATAATGGTATCGGCCTGAGCCGTGATGAGGCTGTTGCCCATCTCGGGACCATTGCCAAATCCGGGACCAAGGAATTCTTTTCCGCACTGACCGGGGATCAGGCCAAGGATGCGCATTTGATCGGTCAGTTCGGCGTGGGCTTCTACTCGTCGTTTATCGTTGCCGACAAGGTGACGGTGATTTCCCGCCGTGCCGGGGTCGAATCAAACCAGGCGGTACGCTGGGAATCGGCCGGGGAGGGCGAATACACCGTCGAAATGGTCGAAAAAGCCGGGCGTGGCACCGATGTCATTTTGCATCTGCGCGACGGCGAGGACGATTTCCTGAGCGGCTGGAAGCTGAAGTCGATTATCCGCAAGTACTCCGACCATATCACCCTTCCCATCGTGATGAAGAAGGAGGAATGGAAGGACGGCGAGCAGGTCGAGACCGACGAAGACGAGACGGTCAATCAGGCCAACGCGCTGTGGGTGCGCAGTAAGTCGGATATCACCGACGAGCAATACACTGAGTTTTACAAGCACGTCGCCCACGACTTCGAAGATCCGTTGTGCTGGACCCATGCCCGCGTCGAAGGCAAGCAGGAATACACGCAGCTCCTCTACATTCCGGCCCGCGCTCCGTTCGACATGTGGGACCGCAACGCCCGCCACGGCATCAAGCTCTATGTGCGCCGCGTCTTCATCATGGACGATGCCGAACAGCTGATGCCGCTGTACCTGCGCTTCGTGCGCGGGGTGGTCGATTCGGCCGATCTGCCGCTCAACGTTTCGCGCGAAATTCTGCAGCAGAGCAAGGATATCGACAATATTCGCAGCGGTTGTACGCGCAAGGTGTTGGCTATGCTGGAAGGCATTGCCAACAGCGAAGAAGCGGCCGACAAGGAAAAGTACGCCAAATTCTGGGAAGCCTTCGGCGCCGTGCTCAAGGAAGGCGTTGGCGAGGACCACGCCAACAAGGACAAGATTGCCGGCTTGATCCGCTTCGCTTCGACGCAGGGCGACGGCGACAAGCAGGTTGTCTCGTTGGCCGACTACATCGCCCGCATGAAGGAAGGTCAGGAGAAAATCTATTACGTGACGGCCGACAGCTTCAATGCGGCCCGGAACAGCCCGCATCTCGAAATCTTCAAGAAGAAGGGCATCGAGGTTCTGTTGCTGTCCGATCGCGTGGACGAGTGGGTCGTCGGCCATCTGACCGAGTTCGACGGCAAGCAGCTGCAATCGGTCGCCAAGGGCGGGCTGGATCTCGGCAAGCTGGAAGATGAAGCCGAGAAGCAGGAAGCCGAGAAGGCGGCGGACGAATACAAGGAATTGCTGGAGAAGGTGAAGTCCTCTCTGGGCGATCGGGTCAAGGACGTGCGCGTCACCTATCGCCTGACCGATTCCCCGTCCTGCCTGGTTTCCGACGAGCACGATCCGTCCGGTAACCTGGCTCGCCTGTTGAAGGCGGCCGGCCAGAAGGCACCGGACGTCAAGCCTATCCTGGAAATCAATCCGCAGCATCCAGCGGTGATGCGCCTGAAGTACGAAGAGGCCCGCTTCGACGACTGGGCGGCCTTGCTGTTCGAGCAGGCAACCCTGGCCGAAGGCGGGCAGCTGGATGATCCGGCCGGCTTCGTCAAGCGCATCAACGATCTGATGATGGCCTTGTCGGCAAAATAAACCTAGCGTGTCATAGGCCATGAATCAAATCGTGGCTATCGAAGGCCGCCTGCAAAGGCGGCCTTTTTTTATGCGCTTCGGAGCCGATGTGGCCTCGTTGCAATGAGGCCGCTCCGTTGCGCTGCCGTAGCTTATTCGGCCTTGGACACGGACACCGCCCACAGGGCTTTGCCACCGGCGTCCAGATAGCAGAGATAAGACCGCAGATCGAATTCCAGCTGGAAATAGTCGGGTTCCATGTGCTGGCAGAGTTGGTAGAAGGGTTTGTTGTGCTCGGACTCTTTCAAGTGTGCCAACTCATGCACGACGATCATGCGCAGGAACTCGTTCGGCATGTCACGAAACAGGCCGGCGACGCGGATTTCCCGCTTGGCCTTGATCTTTCCGCCTTGGACCCGGCCGATCGTGCTATGCGTGCCGAGGGCTTTTTGCAACGTCTGCAACTTGCTGTCGTAGGCTACTTTGCTGACCACGGCGGTGTTTTTCAGATGACGGCTGCGGATGGCCTGGACGTAGTCGTACAGCGCCTTGTCGGTACAGATGCCATGCGCTTGCGGATATTTGCCGAGCAGGGCATCGGCCAGCTTCCCCTGCGCAATGGCGTGACGCACCGAGTCGATCAGATGGGCCGGGTAGCCGGCGAGATAATTGGGTGGGGGGTTGGGGCGCATGTAAAAGTGGTGTGAGCGTATCCCCGAATTTTACCGAAGCGCTGCCGTGCTTGAGGAATTGGCGGGCTTAGACGGTATGCTTGCGACTTGCTCATTCCAAGCAGGCCTCATGCAGAATCCGGTTCCCGTCATTGTCATTGCCCAGCTGTTCGGCACCTCGTTGTGGTTTTCGGCGAATAGCGCGGCCGATGATTTGATTCGCGCCTGGGGCATCGTTCCGGCCGACATCGGAACCTTGACCAATGCCGTTCAGCTCGGCTTCATTCTCGGTACCCTGAGCTTCGCCATTTCCGGGCTGGCCGACCGCTTCCAGGCGAGCAGGATCTTTGCGGTATGTGCAGTACTCGGTGCCGCCTGCAACGCCGCCTTTGCCGGCCTGGCCGATGGTCTGGCCTGGGCGGTGCCCCTGCGCTTTGCCGTCGGTTTCTGCCTGGCCGGTGTCTATCCGCTAGGGATGAAGCTGGTGGTCAGCTGGGTGCCGGAGCGGGCCGGAGCAGCGCTGGCTCAGCTGGTCGGCATGCTGACCCTGGGAACCGCCTTGCCGCATGGTATTCGGCTGGCCGGCACAGGCTGGTCGTGGCAGGCCACCATCCTTGTTTCCTCGGGGCTGGCGTTGCTGGCCGCGGTCATGATTTTCCGGTTGGGCGACGGTCCGCATCTCAAGCGTCGGCACGGCGCACCGCCGCTGCGCCTGGGAAGGGTCTTCCACGCCTTTTCGGTGTGCGAATTTCGCGCATCGGCCCTCGGCTATTTCGGCCACCAGTGGGAGTTGTACGCCTACTGGACGCTGACGCCGGCGCTGATCGTGCTCAGCGGTCTGGCGACACCGGGCAGCAGCAGTCTCTCCGGGCTGGCCTTT